>JABDLZ010000056.1 GCA_013001705.1 Flavobacteriales bacterium | reverse complement strand
TGTATCACACTGTCCAGTTGCATACCCATCTCTATAGGATCCTGAATAGGCATGAGTACCTGGTCTTCAAGCGTAGCCGCGCGTTCATCCCAGAAAAATCGCCCGCGTCCATAATAGGCTGCATTGGCCAGTCCCATGGAGTGCCGACCTGTGAGCCCCCCTTCAAACCCGGAGCTGAAAGCCGCGGGGTCGGAGAATCCATGTTCTTGCTGATGACAAGAAGCACATGAAATGCTCTTATTCTGACTGAGATTCACATCGTAGAACAGCACTCTTCCCAGAGTCGCGCCTTCATCCGTGATTGGATTCTCTTCGGGAGTATTGTTGATCAGGTCTATGGAACTCTGGAAAGAACCTATCAGGTCATTCTCAAAGAAATGCTCAGGTAAGCTGATGTCGGAATAGTTGAAAGGGATTTCTGGAAGTTCGGGACGAGGGTACTGTTCCATCACATCATCATCCTCTATCTCTTCCTTCTGACATGAAGCCAGAGAGCATATCACCACGAGTATCAGCATACAGCGTAGTGCGTTCCTCATACGATATATCGAAGCTGATTCCTGCACGCCATAAAGATAGCCCAGTCACATGGACGGATGAAACCCTTCAGCTGCAAATAACACTTGCGCTCTTGCAGGATATTGTTTTACTTTGGTCTTGATGATGTGGTACATATATACATGTTGCTGTTGTTGTGACCGGAGGTCCGGTTGCAGGAACTATGTGCCCATCTGACGATTTAGAAAGAACATTGTTAAGATAGATGAAGGCTCTTCCTGTACGGAAGGGCCTTTTTTCTTGCCATACGATTGAATCGATGACAGAGTACAGAAGTACCAGTAGAATGGAACGATTGCTGGCCAATTGCCGCCAACGCGTAGGGAATACTCCCATGATCGGAATTGAATCCTTGTCCAGCGATAAGGTGAAGGTATGGGCCAAGCTGGAATGGCACCAGATAGGAAACAGTGTCAAGGCTAGAGCGGCTTTCCATATCATGCAGAGGGCGTGGTCAGAAGGAGAATTGCAGGGTAGGACATTGCTCGATGCATCAAGCGGTAACACTGCCATTGCATATGCAGCGATTGGAAGGGTCTTGCAGATCCCTGTACATATATGTATCCCTTCCAATGCCTCCGAAAAGCGCAAACAGGTCCTGCGTTCACTTGGGGCATCCCTTCATTGGACCAGTGAGATGGAAGGCACTGATGGTGCACAAGCAGTCGCACAGGAAATCCAAGCTCGTTATCCCGAGAAGTATTTCTATGCCGACCAGTATGGGAACCCATCGAATCAAGAGGCCCATGTGCTCACCACATCACGAGAGATCTGGCAACAGCGGGATGGTAGGATCAGCCACTTTGTTGCGGGCCTGGGCACCACTGGAACCTTCACGGGTACGACCAGGGGATTGAAGGATCTAGGAGCCCAATTCCAGGCGATCGCTCTTCAGCCCGACAGCCCCTTACATATCATGGAAGGATGGAAACATCTAGAAACGGCCAAGGTTCCGAGCATTTTCGACCCTTCACAGGTAGATGCGACTGCATCGATCAGTTCAGAATCCGTGATGGATATGATCCGATTCATCGCTCGGAAAGAAGGCCTCTTACTCAGCCCTTCTGCCGCTGCCAATCTGGTAGGCGCGCAAGAACTTGCCCATACTTTGGAAGAAGGGGATATCGTGACCGTGTTGGCCGATGATATCAGCAAGTATGATGAAGTATTGAAGATGATACAGCTATGATAGAGATTCCAAAGAAATACGAAGAGCGTATCGTGGCTCATGGAGAACGAGAATATCCCTATGAGTGTGTCGGATTCATGTATGGGCTGAGGGAGAATGGGACGGTACGGGTGCGTGAAGTACTCGAGATAGACAACCATGCTACAGAGAATAAGCGAAGGCGATTCCAAGTGCTACCTATGGACTATCTCAAGGCTGAGCGCTATGCAGAAGAACATGAGTTGGAACTCATTGGGGTCTATCACTCTCATCCCGACCATCCGGCCCGTCCGAGTGAGCATGATAGGGTACAGGCCATGCCCGTATTCTCCTACGTCATTGTTTCAATAAAAGAAGGAAAAGGTGCTGATATCACCTCATGGCGACTGGATGACACCCATGAATTCCAAGCAGAAGAACTACAGATAGAAAATGAATAATGAATAATAAATCAATAATCATGGTACAGATAAACATACCCACACCGCTACGGAAGTTCACAGATGACCATTCCAAACTGGATCTGGAAGGAAACACCGTTCTGGAACTGATCGAGAATCTCACGGAGAAGTATCCTTCATTGAGACCCTTTTTATTGGATGGGGATTCCATTCGGCCCTATATCAAACTCTTCTTGGGCGATCAGGATATCGATTCACTGGAGCGTGAGCGTACTTCACTCAAAGAAGGTGATATATTGAGCATCATTCCAGCCATCGCAGGTGGTGCAATCTGAATTCTGTCACTATGTTGAGTAAAGAAGAATTGGCTCGTTACAGTAGGCACCTGATCATCCCCGAGTTCGGGCTGGAAGGGCAGGAGCGGTTGAAAAAGAGCAAGGTGCTTGTGATAGGTACTGGAGGACTTGGTGCGCCCATGCTCCAGTATCTCACAGCTGCAGGCATCGGAAAGATCGGGGTAGTGGACTTCGATGTGGTGGAGTCGAGCAATCTTCAGCGGCAGGTCCTATTTACAATTGATGATATCGGTCGTCCCAAGGTGGAGGCCGCAGTCGATCGCCTACAACGTCAGAATCCCTATGTGGAATTCGAGAAATACAATCTTAGGCTGAGCAGTGAGAATGCCTTGGATATCATCTCGAAGTATGACATCATCGCAGACGGGACGGATAATTTCCCCACGCGATATCTGGTGAATGACGCCACGGTAAAAGCTGGAAAGGTCAATGTGTACGCTTCGATCTTCCGGTTTGAAGGGCAATTG
>JABDLZ010000055.1 GCA_013001705.1 Flavobacteriales bacterium | reverse complement strand
CTCCTGGCGCAGTTATACGTACATATTTCAGACCTGCCATCTGGGAGATGGGCGGTGCACTTCAGGCCTTGGCAGCCATAGAGAATTCCCTGTATATCCTCTTACTTTTGTCAGCCATCATCTGGAGAAAGGGTATCCAGAATCAGGATCTTTTCATCATGTGTCTCATATTTCTGGTGGCCATGGGAGTCTTGATCGGTTCGGTGACACCGGTGCTCGGAGCTATCGTCAGATATAAGGTTCCAGCGCTTCCCTTCTTGATGATGCTGATCTATTTGATAGCAGATACAAAACGTCTCAGTTCATGACCATATATTCTTCTTGGCAATTCTATTCTTACCTGCTCTTGCTATCGATTTTCCTATCTGCGTGCAACTATCAGGATACTCAGGTGGATATGGTCGTGCACAATGCGGTCATCTACACTGTGGATGACGCCTTCACTGTGGCAGAAGCGATGGCCATCGACTCGGGTAGGATAGTCGCCATAGGACCCGAGCGGGAGATCATGAACAAGTACAAGGGAGAGCAGATGGTGGATGCAGGGAGCAGACCGATCTATCCCGGATTCATCGATAGTCATACCCATTTTGTAGAGCACGGTCTGTATGAGAATCAAGTGGACCTCACTGGGACCAAGAGCTGGGAGGAATGTGTTGAGCGTATTCAGGAATTCGCTTCTTCCAGTCCAAGTCTGTGGATAGAGGGACATGGGTGGGACCAGAACGATTGGGAGATCCAGCAATTCCCTGCCAAAGATGCTCTCGACCGGCTCTTCCCGGACCGTCCGGTCATATTGGACCGGATAGATAAGCATGCTTCCCTGGCCAATAGCAAGGCCTTGGAATTGGCTCTGATAGAGGGGCCCAAAAGGGTGATAGGAGGAGAGATCATGGTAGACGATGAGGGGGAGATGACCGGGATGTTGATCGATAAGGCGGCCTATTTGGTGAAGGATGTCATCCCGGCACCGGATGAGGACCTACTCAAGAGAGCTATGTCGCGGGCCCAAGAAGATTGTTTCGAATATGGGATCACTACGGTGGCCGAAGCGGGATTGGATACCACCTCCATCCGCCTCATTCAGAAGATGCATGCTGAAGGAGAACTTCTGATCCGGATCTATGCCATGCTCCTTGCAGATGATGCCGGCAGGGAATTCATGAAAAGGGGCAAAGTGCTCGAGGACCGATTGACGGTGCGGAGTGTCAAACTCTATGGGGATGGTGCCCTAGGTAGCCGAGGGGCTGCACTGAAACATGACTATCATGACAAAGAAGGGCACCGGGGTGCCTTGCTCCATCAGCCTATCTTCTTCAAGCAATGGGCCGCCCTATGCGACCTCTATGGGTTCCAGATGAACACGCATTGTATCGGTGATCGGGCCAATCAAATCATCCTTTCGGTCTATCAGGACCAGCTGAAAGGGACCAATGACAAACGCTGGCGTATAGAGCATGCCCAAGTAGTCACTGGAAACGATATCGCGATGTTCGGTAGGAACAATATCCTCCCTTCTGTGCAACCGGTGCATGCTATGAGTGACATGCCTTGGGTGGAAGAACGTATCGGGGCCGAACGGGTAGACGGGGCCTATGCCAATGCATCCCTTTTAGGTGAGAATGGACTTGTACTCCTAGGTACGGATTTCCCGATCGAGGGAATGGACCCCTTACAGACCTTCTATGCCAGTGTATTCAGGAAGAATGCCCAAGGAGAACCTGAGGAAGGTTGGCATATGGAGGAATCCTTGACCCGTGAGCAGGCCTTACGCGGAATGACCATCTGGGGTGCGATAGGCAATTTCGAAGAAGAACAGAAAGGGAGCCTTGAAGTGGGCAAGGTGGCTGATTTCATTATCATGGATAGGGATATCATGCAGGTAGAGGAGAGTGAGATCCTGGATAGTCAGGTCTTGAGTACGTTCGTACATGGAGTAAAGGTCAAGTGATCGACCGTGAGCTAAAGACTAGCCGTTAGCTTCTCACGCACCTCAGCTATAGTGGTCTTCGATAATGTGATCTTTCCTTCTGGATCAATAAGGAAGAGACTCGGTATCTCGGTCACGTCATATGCTGAAGCAATAGGATTGAAGCGCACGTATCGGCTTTCTTCGACCAACTGATTCTCCCAGACATATCCTAGCTGCCGAGCAGCCTTAGCCACGTTCTTATCGTTCTTCTCGATAGCGATGCTCACAATGGTTAGTCCTTTGTCCTTGAAGTCATTGTGCAGAGCGACTATCTGCGGGGCCTCTCTGATACATGGACCGCACCAAGAACCCCAGAAATCAAGTAATATGAAATCACCTTTGAGAGCGTAGAGGTCGAATGATTCACCCGAAATAGTCGTACTGATGATGGGTGGAGCTAACTGCCCCGCTTCTGTGCCGATGGCCTGTTCATCGGGACCTGTTGGAGAAGAACATGCTCCTATGAGCACAATGAAGATCCAGAGGTATCTCATCAATCGCTTTTGATGAAGCGCTTGGTGAGCACCTGCCTTCCATCCGTGACATGGAAGAGGTACATACCCTTAGGCAGAGCACTGAGATCGAGCCGATCACGTCCCTGTTCCAATCGTCCAGACTGCGCCAGAGCGCCTGTGACGTCCAATATGTTGTAGGTCAAGACGGGGTATGATGTCTCATAGAGCAGTATCTGGTCGACCGAGGTGTTGATCAGTCGGAATGATTCACTGAGATCAGCCTCTTGCAGTGAGGTGGCTGGTGCGCATTCCATGGCATGCTCTACAATCTCAGACGGGTCATCATAGACCGGTGATATGAATTCATTATTGAAGGTCCCATCGGGGCAGATCACGAAATAGCGGGGTTGATAGGTCACATTCCATTCGTTGGCGACCACATCTGTGGCCTCAGTGATGACCGGGGACATGACTCCATATTGGTCGATATAGGCCTCTTCATTGGTCGTGCTCGGGTCCCGCTCAAAGGTCAGAACGACTAAGGATTCATCACCCCCTTGACCATAGGAGGTGTAGAGTTCTTCCATGCCTCCGGTACTGCTCTGACATACTCCGCACCAGGTGGCAAATACATCGATCACGACCGTTTTTCCCTGATCCAGATACGATTGCAAGTGATGTTCCTGTCCATCGATATCGGTAAAAGTGAAGTCAGGAAAAACGCTCCCATCCGGCTGGGCCAGAGCGAATTGCATGGTGGCTATCAAGGTGGATACTAGTAGTATTCTTTTCATATCTCTTCTCTTCAAGTGTTCATTGCACAAAAATCAAGCCTCATCTGATATCCATATAAAGACCTAAGCTATAGACAGGCGCTACGAGCAATACATTGCCCCGGATGGAACCGGTGTAACTGGCCGTCAATCCTATTTTGGGATCCAGATAAATGGCTGTTTCCACCATATAATTAGTGAAGCTCATAGATTGGGTGAAATTATTGGTGAACATCTGTTCTTCTCCGGTATCACCTGCTTCAATAGCATTGATACGGCCGATGAGCCAGAACTTGGATTCTTGAATGGAGACTCCCGCCTCCAGACCATACCACAATTCATTGGTGAAGTTCCCACTGCGGTTGTTGAAGCCGGCATAAACAGTACTGTATCCGGCTATGGCATCATTTCCAAAAGGGATGCTCAAGTCGCTCCGTATGAGTTGGTTGAATTCTCCATCACCGGTGAATAGGTTCTCGCGCTCTCCCAGAGTCGGGCTCCCGATTGGTAGGCCGAGGGTGAGACTGGCGCTGATCTGGATCAGTGATCCGGAGTGGATCTTCTTGCGAAGGCCGACATTCATATCACCTATGCCACCGATAGCGTCATTTATCACTACGAGCTCTCCATCTTCTTCTATCATCCCATCAACGGTATGACGCACATACACTGGGAGGTAGGTCTCCAGACTGATGCCCTCCCCTAGACCGTGCTCCATGTAGAAACTGGTGGTAAAGAGTTGACTACTGAGCCTCGGGCTGAAATTGGAGCCTCCAGAGAAGTACCCCATACTCTCCACCCAGGACTGACCGAACTTATAATATCCTTGGCCTTTGGATTTGACCCAACCACCTCCGGCCAGCATCAGCTGAGAGCTGAGCAATAGAACAAGCATCAGGTATGTTCTGGTCATCCCCATAAGATACGAAGTTAGCTCGAGGATGGATTTTACTTGAGGCAATATCCAGGGTGTATTCCAGTCCTAAGAGAGGCTGAGCACAGGCTACTATGAATGAGAAGAAGGTCGATCATGTAGCGCAATCTCAGATAGGAGCTAGGGATAATCTATTTTTGACAAAATCATCAGGCTGTGACCGAACTTATTATCTGGGCTGTTCTATCTATTGCGTTCTCCTTTCTATGTAGCATTTTAGAAGCCGTGCTCCTATCGGTCACTCCCTCCTATGTCAGGGGGCAGGTGAGCTCGGGAACCGCTACGGGCCAGCTGCTGGAAGAGTATAAGCAGGATATCGATAGACCCCTTTCAGCGATTCTAACCCTCAATACCCTGGCGCATACGGTAGGAGCCATCATGGTAGGAGCCACGGCTGGAGAGATTTACGGAGAGAATTACCTGACCATAGGCGGGAAGGATATCGTGAGTTATGAAGGAGCTATTGCAGGAGCAATGACCCTATTGATCCTCGTAGTCTCTGAGATCATCCCGAAGACCATCGGTGCCAATAACTGGAAAGCATTGGTCCCTTTTTCGGTCCGTGCTATTCGGGTCATCCTTACCATCTTACTCCCATTCGTATGGATGAGTCAGCTGATCACCCGTAGTCTGAAGAAGGAAAAAGAGAAGGCGGTACTATCCCGAGCCGATTTTGTGGCCATGGCAGAATTGGGTTCGAGCGAAGGGATCCTTCGTGATACAGAATCAGCCATCATCAACAATGTATTGGCATTCGAGAAACAGACAGTGAGGGATATCATGACTCCTCGATCGGTCACATTCATGCTTTCTGAAGAGACCACGGTCGCTGAGTATATGGCATTTCCTGAAAGCAAGACTTTTAGCCGGGTACCCATTTTCTTAGGTGAAAAAGACAATGTCACAGGTCTGATACTCAAGGATGATGCCTTGGATGTCATGGCCCGTGAGAATGGGGATATACCATTATCCGATCTACGTAGGGATATACCGGTAGTCTCTGATGATCTGAAACTACCAGAACTGCTCAAGCGCATCTCTAAGAGCAGACAGCATATGCATCTGGTCACTGATGATTTCGGACACGTTGTGGGCGTAGTGACGATGGAAGACCTTTTCGAGAATTTACTTGGTGCTGAAATTGTTGATGAATCCGATGTAGTGGTCGATCTACAGGCCCATGCCAAGGAAAAGTGGGAAAAGAAGATCAAGGATCAGGAATGAGCGGATTCAATGTGGTGCTTGTCGAGCCGGAGATTCCGAACAATACAGGAAACATCGGTCGACTCTGTGTAGCCACGGAAAGTGTACTGCATCTGATCCATCCATTGGGTTTCCAGATAGATGAGAGTCGGGTGAGAAGAGCAGGTCTGGATTATTGGTCCGATCTGGCCGTTCATGAGTACGATTGCTTGGAAGATTGTATAGGGCAGGTGGATACACAGGCTTCCATCCATTTCTTCTCTTCGCACGGAAAGCGGTCGCTCTATAGTACCCGTATCTCACCTGGAGACTGGTTGATATTCGGAAAAGAGTCGGTCGGGCTCTCTCAAGAGATCCGTACCAGATTCGAAGATCGACTTACACGGATTCCATTTCCTGGAAAAGTACGCAGCTTCAATCTGGCCAATGCCGTGGCCATGGTCCTAGGAGAAGGTATGCGCCAAAACTCAATGGATCATTGAGTACTCCTGGTCCACCTGTACCTGTTCGGTATCAGCTGGTCGCGCACTCTCAAGATCGGTATCGTCCTGATCCTGAAGGTGGTTCAGTCCCATCCCGAAAAGGGCTAATATGAAGAATAGTACAAGTAGCTTTTGTAATCTCGCCTCACTCATCGCTGTCATAACTACACGTGTTGGTCAACGCTAAGTTCGACCAAAAAAGCATTCCTGTCCAGTGCTTACTGTCAATCGCTTAAGACGGGAAGAATGAAGCGGCTATCTCCGAATAGTGTGTGCGTGGCTTTCTCAAAATCGGATTCTTCAGCTTCATAGATGGACTCCACATAGTTCTGCGGATTCCTATCGTACAAGGGAAACATGCTGCTCTGCACCTGGATCATGATCCGATGACCTTTCTTGAAGGTATGGAAGGCATCTGTCAGTTCTACCCGTACTTCAGTCTTCTCACCTGGAGTGAAAGGGCTGGGTTTCTCGAAGGACTCACGGAATCTGCCTCTTAGGTAGCCCATGCGAACGAGTTGTTGATAGCCATTCATCTTCACGCCCTCCACATCCGTTTTCAAGGGCTCACGATCCATGGGGTATACATCGATCAATTTCACATAAAGATCAGCATCCTCATGATCGGTGGCGAATTGCAGAAGGGCTTCTATCTCACCGAGCACGGTGACAGGCTCTGTCAGAGGGTCGGTGCTGAAGGTGAGCACATCGGGCCGCTTACTGCAAAAACGTTGATCATCACACATGTAGGGTTTGGGCGCCATCAAATGGAAATCGAGTTCTTCGATGAAAGGTACAGGGTGAGCAGGGTCTGAGACGTATTCCATTCGAGCATCTGCATCTCCTATCTCAGAGAGCAAGCTCCCGTCAGCGCTTGGATACAATGTGAGTTTCTGAGCATCCTCCGGATATCGATCCAGATCCTTCCATGCATTCTTCCCGGTATCATAGAGTTTGACCTCTGGCAGTCCATGGTATGCTTCACCCTTTAAGTGATGTGCAAAGAAGGGTGCTTCCATTTTGACCTGATACTGTTCAGATACCTTGTCTCCGTAGTAGATGTCTCCTAAATAATATTGATCGCTGCGGTGAGCGGGATGACCGTGAGACCATGGTCCCATGATCCATCGATTATCCGTCCCTTTGCTCTGAGACTCGATGGCCTTGTAAGCGTGCACGATACCCCACAGATTCTGTTCATCATTCCATCCACCTACGATCAGTGTAGCGCAGTTGATGTCCTCCAGGTATTGTAACCAGTTGCGTTCTTGGCGGTAGGCATCATAGGTCGGGTGAGCCTTGATGTTCTCCCAGAAGAAATTGTCCTCTGAGATGAGGTCGGTGAAATTGCTCAGTGTACCTCGTTCTAAGAAGAAGTCATAGTAGTCATAGGTGGTCACCGGGTCCGTGTCAAATGTGAAGACCTCTGGATGCACACTATACCATGGCTCGGCCGTAGGTCCTTCATGATCCAGACCGAAGACATCGAGCACCGGCACATAGGAAAGTCCGAATAGACCATAGCGGTTGAAATCCTCGAAGAAGAAGTTGGTCACCGGTGCCATGGCCAGTATCGCCTTGAGATTAGGGTGGCGTGATACCGCACCCACGAGCGGGGTCCAGCCTACGTATGAATTCCCGTACATGCCTACGGCTCCATTATGACCATCGACATTCTCAAGCAGCCAGTCGATAGTGTCGTAGGTGTCGGTCACTTCATCCGTGGCATCCTCATCCTTGAAAGAGTAGGGAGGTCTGGTGTTCTCCCAGTTCCCCTCGCTCATCCACCGGCCACGCATATCCTGACAGACGAATATGTATCCATCGGCCACCATGTCCTCATTATACATGATCTGTGATGGCATCTCCTTACCATAAGGCCTGCAGCTATATGGGGTCCGAGTAAGCAGGATGGGCAGCTCGGTGGGGTTCTCTTTGGGTGAGTAAATGGTCGTGTGCAGGCGAGTGCCATCCCTCATCGTGATATAGACTTCCTCTTTCTGATAGTCATCGGTGGTAAGGCCCTGTGCAAGGGAAAGTTGTACCACAAAAAGGCTCAGGATCAATAGGATACGGGTCATGGTCGTCCAGATTAGTATAGCTAATATAAAAGCTACCTAAAGAAAGGTCGGTCGATTATGGAATCTGGACAGAGCGAGGTATGAGCGGTCCCCACATACCTGCTGTAAGGAGGTCGGTCCATCAGAAAAGGTGCACCTTCTTCACAATAGACGAATCTCTATCTGATAGTCTGACGAGATAAATGCCACTGGGAAGATCTCGTGTTTCTAGATAGATGCGCTCATCAGAGCGAAGTCTGCGATGGTCCACTACATGACCTGTGATATCCAAAAGGTCGATGCTAAGTGTTCGGGGTCTGATAGGTGCGAGGCCCACAATGGAAATACCGGAAAAGGAAGGATTCACAACAATGTCCACGGTGATATCCGAGATGTCCGATCCAGTATCGCTGATGATTTCTGAACACCTTCCTTCAAATACGCTCATCTCAGACCATGGACTCCAGAATTTATGGTACCTGGTCTGGAAATAATTGGTAGAAGGCGCCAGATTATTACGCACTTGGATTCCGTAGTACTGACCTTCATCCAAAGAGAATGACTCACCGCCATCTGGATCAGCGATCGCACAGGTGGTCAACAGTCCTTCTTCAGGAAAGGTGAATGAATTGACCGAGGAGGTATGGTCGTAAGTCGACTCGTAACTCCATTGGCGTATGGCACATGGATCTGAGAATTCGGTGGAAGTAGGTCCATCTACCGCGCCTAAGCGCACTTCGATGCGATTGATCTCGGGTTCTTTGTTCGGATAGGGTTCTTGGATCAGATTGTTCTCCCATTCATTCTCACCCCAGTGAAAAGAGACCAATGTGCTCATATCGTTTTCCCAACTCACCTCTGGAGGCGCAGGGGAGGAGAGGATGTTGGACTCGGGGTCTATCACGAGAGAATCCACCACAGCCTCAGGATAAGTGTCGAAATAGCTCTCTGCATTCAAGATGAATTCTATGGCAGAGGGCGGCCACTGGTAGCCATCTCCGAGACCGTGGATGATGCGTGAGTCTATACCATAGCAGGCATATCTCTCTTGTATGATCATCCCATTCATAGGATCATGGGAATTCACCACATCTCCCAAATTGTTCTTGTAGTGCAAGACCATCGAAGGATACTCCGGGCTTACGAATTCAGGTATGGATGGGCCCGGACATCCTTCTGCTATGGCCATGTCCTGGCTGAACCAGTCCCCATCGGCAAAGGCTTGTGTCATGAATACACCACGCACGGGACGCGTAATATCATCAAGTCCCATGAAGGAGATACGTGAGCCTCTGGAGCCACCGCCAACAAATACGTTCTCTGTATCCAGCCCGTATTCTTCAGCATGTTCATGTACCCAGGTCAAGACACGGTCGAAATCCGAATGGGCCGCGTCCCAATAATCGCGTATGCTCATCAACAGATCGGGATCATTCTCATAATAGGAACCTCCTACTGCGAGTGAGGACTGAACCGATTCCCAGGAGACAAAGGCTATTCCTTCTTCACAGAAATCCCTTCCATTGCTGAATGCGTCAGCGGCATACTGACCACCTGCATGGGCAAATATGTAGACAGGAACAGGGTCAGCGGATGGTGGAGTAGGGAGGTAGAGATCGAGCCATTGATCGTGATAGTGGGTATCATCCGGTCCGATCTGGTTCCCGTAGTTGAGCCCGCTTTCTTCATCGATGTAGACATGCCTAGAGACAGTGCCCCAGTCGTAATCCCCGCATATCCCACATTCTGGAATGAGGGTGGACGTCCCTATGGAATAAGGTCCTGCAGGACACTCCTGTGCCTGAATTGAAGAAGTAACAAGTGCGCCTGATCCCAATAATAGGAACAAGGCCATTCGTAGGTGGAAGGACATATAGCTCGGTATAATGGTCGGTCGGTTTCTGAAAGAGAACGATTATCCCCATCCAGAACCACTAATATAAAGCAGCAAGTAACATAAAAAGACCCCATCGGTCAAGGAACGATGGGGCCAACATGACTTCTCGAACGTAGGTATACTATTCGAGCATCATGTGCTCTACAAATAGTTGGTCAGTAGAAGTCCGTATGCTCAATATATACATTCCTTGTCTAATTTCTGAAAAATCGATGAGCATTTGCTTGGTCTTCCCATCAGTGGTCCTGGACTCTGTAGCCACTATTCTTCCGGTCATATCCACAAGTTGGATGTGGATCATGCCATCCAATTCTTGATCGAAGTTCAGAGAGAATGTACCATCGTTGGGATTGGGTGAGATATGGATATGATTCGCCACGGCTGCCTTGGTGTACGTTGATATACCCGAGTCGATTTCGGGAGGTGGGGTATATATCCCAGTAATCGGATCGAAATCAGGAGTATTGAAAATCTTGACCACACTCCATGGCCCCGGGGCGCCATCCCCTTCATCGCAATAGCAGCGCACGCGCCATCGGTAGCGGATATTGGGTTCAACGCGTTTAGAGTTATCCGCTCCATCGGCTCTGAATTTCGCGGGCCATTTGAAGAGTTCCTTTCCCGGTTTGGAGACCTTACTGAGCATGACAGTATCCGGGTCGGCAAAAAGTTCACCGGTGACCAGGTCTTTATGTTTCCAGAATTGAATATCACAGGCGGCATTATCCTGCGGTTGTAATCTGATCTTGGGAATCGCTTTGTACCATTTCAATTGAACCCTATCCATACCACCGTTTGGATAAGGGACCGGGGCAAAGGACTTGCTGAGGTCCACAGGTTGAGGCATGGTAGTGCCATCTGGTCCACAAACGCAGTCCGGAGGGTTGAAGGTCATGACGAGATTGTTATTCCCTTCATCTGATTCCTCTACCAGATTTAAAGGATCCACACAGATCTCGAGCACATCACCCGGATTGATGGGAACGGCCGGCATATTCCATGTCTTCACCGTTCCATGGCAGTCGCACTTGGGTCCATCCGGTCCGATACAATTGCCTGTATAGGTGAGGTTGCTCTTCTCCTTCCGAATCACTTTCCAGCTACAAGGTCCTGTGCATTCTCCTCCACTCGGACACTTCACGATGTCAACTATCCCAGAGCATTCATCCTGTGAGACCACTGTTTCTCCGTTGATCCTCAAATCCACATGAAGGGGTTTTTCTGTGCCATCTGAGTCGAGGATGAAGATGCTCGGCACCGTGACGTAGCCCACTGCATTGCGACAGAGGAATTGCATATCCACAGGTTGGAAATCGAATTCTGGGAACCATGTGGTGACCAAAGTGTTATTGGTCTCATCGATCTCAGGAATCCGTCCCTCTGGATCTAGGACCAAGGTGATCTGGTCACCAGGGCTCAACGGTATGTCAAGTATGGGCCACAATTTTTTATTGGCTGCATAGCAGTAACATCCTTCAGGTGTTATAGCTACACAGACACCCGGGTGGGGGACCGGTTCACTCCCAGGATGTGATATAAGTACTTCACAAGTTCCTACGCAATTGTCGTCAGGACAGTCGCCATCACCCTCTCTGACCAAATGCATTCGATCCTGTCCCATGAGTACTCCATTGACATAGATATCGGCCTCTAAAGGCATGGCCAGTTGATTGTTTGTACCTATGTCCACAATTGGTTCAATATCGTATAGTCCGGGTCCGAGCTGAAGGAATTCCATCTCAACAGGTATGAAATCCGTATGGGCTCCATTCTGCAGGATGATCTCATTATTGGTCTCATCCAATTCCTGAACTTGATTCAGAGGGTCGATGACGAT
>JABDLZ010000054.1 GCA_013001705.1 Flavobacteriales bacterium | reverse complement strand
TATCATTTCCTCGAGCACAGAGGAATCGATGCCAGCATTCCTTTCCTACCCCTGAGCACCATAGGTATCGCAGTGGCCTTCTATGTAGGATTCAAGAACAATCAGGCATATGACCGATTCTGGGAAGGGCGTAAGATCTGGGGCGGTATAGTGAATTACAGCCGCACTTGGGGCAATCAGGTAATGAGCTTCGTGACGATGCGCGTGGCCAATGAAAGCATCACAGAGGAGGAAATGCGAAATGTGCATAAGCGACTCATATACAGGCATATGGCATGGATGAATGCATTAAGACTTCAATTGCGTCAAGCTTCTACGTTCAGCATCGACCATTCGCGTGGTACTGCTGGAAAATTCCATCGAGGGAGGCCGGAGGTCATCCACTGGAGAGATGAGGTAGGACCCTTCCTCAAAGAGACCGAGCTGGAAGGCTGCAAGATGGCCAAGAACACTGCCACACATCTCATCCGCTTGCAAGGAGAAGAACTCAAGATGCTGATGGAGAAAGGGCTCATCGAGGATTTCAGGCATATGGAGATGATGCGTGTAATGGAAGAATGCTATAATCTCCAAGGCAAGTGCGAACGGATCAACAACACTCCACTGCCTCGTCAATACGCCTATTTCAGCACGGTATTCGTTTGGATTTTCTTACTACTCCTCCCATGGGGCTTGATGGGGGAATTCATGGAGATGGGGCATGCGCTCATGTGGTTGATGATCCCATTCAGCGTGGTGGTCTCTTGGATCTTCTATACCATGGAGATCGTTGGAGATAACAGCGAGGACCCTTTTGAGAATTACATCAACGATGTACCGATGACCGCCTTGTGCCGTACCATCGAGATCGACCTGAGACAGATGCTGGGTGAGACCGACCTACCCCCGAAGATCGAACCGGTGGATGGTATACTTATGTAAATCCATTTATCATGACCCGACACATCCTATTTCTGAATTTGGTCTGGATCATAACTGCTTGCGGGGCGCAGAAGAAAGATGCACTGGATAGCCAGATGGAGCGCCCAGCTGATGAAAAACTCTACGACCAGGAAGAAGAACTCGTTGAATTGCTGATCGGCAGCTTCAGTAGCGCTGAACAGGCAGCGAGCGACACCAATTACTACGACATCTCCCTGCATATGGTGCCTATCTGGACCGATCTCCCAGGGCACTATCTCTATGTAGAACAAGCAGTGACGGCCATGCCGCAGCGTCCGTACCGCCAGCGGGTCTACCATGTACATCGCGAGGGGGACCTATATTACAGTGATGTCTACACACTCCAACACGACTCGCTATTTATCGGTAAATGGACGGAGCCCGATTACTTCTCCGACTATGACACTTCTATACTCACAGAGCGCATAGGATGCACGGTCATCCTCAAGCGCTTAGGAGATAGGCACTATCGAGGGAGCACCCGGGATCGCGATTGCGAATCCTCTTTTCAAGGAGCAAGCTACGCTACTTCAGAAGTGGAGATCGAAGGCGATGTGATCACCAGCTGGGATCGTGGATTCGATATGAACGATGACCATGTATGGGGTGCCACCCAAGGTCCATACATCTTCAAGCGCAAAGAATAGCCGACCCTTCAATCTCCCTGATCTTGAGCCGACTTTCAGCTGTCATTATCACCTATAACGAGGAGCGGAACATCCGCAGGTGTCTGGAATCCCTGCAGGGCATTGCCGATGAGATCCTTGTGGTAGACTCCTACTCCAGCGACCAGACCGAGGTCATCTGCCGGGAATTCGATGTGCGTTTCATCCAGAACATCTTTGCCGGCCATATCGAGCAGAAGAATTTTGCCATGAAGCAGGCCAAATACGATCTGATACTATCACTGGATGCCGATGAGGCCCTGAGTCCGGAATTGCAGCAATCCATACGTTCCATCACCGACCGATCGGGTGATACGGCCTATAGCTTCAATCGACTGACCAATTACTGCCGTAAGTGGATACACCATTGCGGATGGTATCCCGATACAAAGACCCGACTCTGGGACAGGCGAAGAGGAAAATGGGGAGGTACCAATCCACACGATAAGGTAATACTGCACGATGACGTGGATGTGAGCCGTCTGAATGGAGATTTATATCACTACTCCTTTTATACGGTAGAGGAGCACATGCGACAGATCGACTATTTCACGGATATCAGTTCCAAGGCTGCCTATGAGAATGGTAAGTGGTCCAATGTCTTGAAACTGATCGTCAAACCGGCCTTCAAGTTCTTCAGGGATTATATCCTCAAGCTGGGAATTCTAGATGGATACTATGGATTCATCATCTGTAAGAACAGTACCTACGCCAAGTACCTGAAGTACAAAAAGCTGATGGACCTTCAAAATCAATCAGATTGAGATGGAATTGCTCGTAGATATACTTATCGGCTTGGTCGCCTTGCTCCATCTGCTCTTCCTTTGGTTGGAGATGTTCGCATGGACCACGCGTGCCTACAAGGTATTCAAAGGCTATTCGAGAGAATTCTTCCAGCAAACACGTGTCTTAGCGGCCAATCAGGGTTTGTACAATGGTTTCCTAGCGGCCGGTCTCATCTGGAGCTTCTTCATCTCCGATCTGGTATGGCAGGAGAATATCCGTCTGTTCTTTCTCTTCTGTGTAGTGCTGGCCGGTATCTATGGTGCAGTTACAGCGAGTAGAAAGATCTTCTTCATTCAAGCGCTTCCCGCGCTGATCGCTATCTTACTCATTCTAATATGAAGGACATGGAAAAACGAGGTAAAGACGATCCGTGGAAACTGAAGACCCCTCCAGGTAGTTCATCCTATGAGATGTATATCGATGAGAAGGACGGAAAAGAGATCATCGTGTGCACGGTGGGTAAGACTGTGTTACACTACGATGCCCGCTGTATCGATGATCTGCACCAGATGCTGAAGGATCACGGGGACTGGATGCTGCTCGGTTCCAAAGATGAGAAGGTGGCTACTAAAGAAGGCACGGTGGAGCATTGGGCCCGCTCATCCGACAATCCGGTAGGTGGATGGTATGGACTGAAGAAGAATTTCAGAGGAAGGTTTGCCAACTATGTTCCACCGCTCATGGAAGAACTCGGTCTGGCCGAGGTAGAGCATAATGCGCGCAACAACCGCATGCGGGCCAAGTGATCATCCGTTCTTAGGTGACATCATCCTTCTGAATATCCACGTGGTCAACAGACCCAGTCCGGCAAAGCCCATCAGGAGCATGAATACATAGCGATGTCCGGTCAGTCCGGGATAACTATCGAGTAGGATGCCCATCAATGGGGCCATATAGATGTCCGGTAGATAGCCGATTATAGACGCGATACCCACCGCTGTACCTGTATACAGCACAGGGATCCTTCCCTCTTGCATGATGGCGAAGTATAAGCCTCGCATGGCAAATACTCCTAGACTGGTCGCAATGATCCCGATGAATACCATCAAGGTATCGTGCTGCTCCACCGGACCAAAAGCAATTGCCAGACCTCCGAGGAGCATCAGAGTAAAACTCCATAGCACCATCTTGGAAGTGCTGATCCTATCGGCCAGAATTCCAGCGATAATGGCAGCCACTGGACGGAGCCAAAGACTCAAGGTACCAATACCTGCTGCTTGCACTTCGTCATAATCGAGCACATCCTTGGCCATGAGCGAGATATCATCGGCCACACGATAGCCTGAATAGGCACAGAGGATGATGAGCGCCTGTAGCCAGACGGCCGGCAAGGACATCACCCCTTTGATTTCTGACCAGGTCAAACTATCGATGGCCACGCCTTCTACACCCGAAAGCCGCCTGAGCACGAAGAATACCAAGAGGCTGGTCAGGAATACCAGGCAGCAGAAGAAGAGGATGACCTTCTGAAAGGCTGCCGTCCGCTGTGCGATATCGGCACTTTCTACATCCTCGGGCAAGAAGTATGAGAGCATACCTACCGCTATGAGCCCGATGATGGCGGCCACCGCTCCTCTACCCCCATCCAATAGTCCGAAGGAGAGTCCTTGGGAATGCTCTCCCCCGATGAGTCGGGTCGTGCGCATGAGGGAGGCCCAGAAGAGAAAGATGGTCGTAAGCCCCCAGAATCCATAGACGTAGAACATCCCTTGTATATCAGGGATGGTCGTGAAGAAGAGCCCGCCCAAGGCAGTGGATAGAAGGGCGACAGTCATCAGACCATGAGGAGGGAATCGATCGGCCAAGGGTCCACCGAAGAGGTAGGCAAAGATGGCGATGACACCATAGACCGAGAAGAAGGTGCCCAACTCGAAATTGCTGATATCGAATA
>JABDLZ010000053.1 GCA_013001705.1 Flavobacteriales bacterium | reverse complement strand
ATCGAGCGTGGCGGAACCGCCTTTGGGATAGCTCTGGCAAGTGAGAACGAATCCCTCCTCGACCTCACTGGAGCTGAGTGAGAAATTCTGGCGCATATCTACTTCCCCTTCCAGCACCTGCGCTCGGCATGTGCAGCAGACTCCGCCTTGGCAGGCAAAGGGTAAATCTATACCGTGATCCAGACCGATGTCCAAGATTGTCATGTCCGTATCCTTCACTTCCACTTCGAATCTCTCACCATCCAAGATGTAAGTATTGACCAATCCATCACTGGAAGGAACCTCGGTCTTTTGCTCTGAATCGTCAGCGCCTGGAGCAGGAGCCGAGAAGAGCTCGAAACGGATGCGCTCGGTAGATACACCCTTCTGTTCCAGATGTTCCTTCATAGAGAATATCATCTCGCTGGGACCGCAGAGATAGAATGCGCGAACAGAGAGGACATCAAGACCTTGAGCGATCTGCGAATCCAAACGGGCGATATCCAATCTTCCATGACCATAACCCGGTCGTTGTTCCTGACTCAACACATGCACCACCTCAAGTCTGCCATCGAAGCGTGTCTTCAATCGATCGAGTTCTTCTCTGAAGATGATCTCATCGTAATTCTTGTTCCCATAGAACAAGGTGAATCGTGCATCATCAGAACTTTGGAGCAGACTCTTGATGATACTGATCATAGGCGTGATCCCACTTCCGGCTGCCAGTCCTACATGGTGCCCGACAAAAGTGGGTATGACGAAATTGCCCATGGGTGGCATGGTATCCACTACCCTGCCGTGACCCCATTCGCGGTTGACCCATCTGGAGAATCGGCCATCCGGAACTTCTTTGACCGCCACCCTCCATTCACCATCACCCGGTGCTGAGCAGAGACTGTAAGATCTTCGCAATTCTTCACCATCCAAAGTCTCCTTAAAGGTGATGTATTGACCGGCATCAAAGTGGAATTCGTCTCTCAAATGATCAGGAATCTCAAGTGCGATACTCACCGTACTCGGGGTTTCTCTCCTGACTTCTTTTATCTTCAATTGATGGAAATGTCCGGCCATAATGGGCGCAAATATAGTTCTACAGTTTGGGACGATTTAGAGGAGCTATTAGCTGCTTCTGATGAGCGCAGAGGTAGGGCCAATATCGATGCCTCACTTCAGCTCTGTGAGACCTTCAACCTCTTTTCCGAACTGGTCGATAGAATGTCCAAAGCACCTCTACGTAGGCGGGGTACCATCGCTTGGATTCTGGCCCGGGCGGCCCAGCAAAAGAAATGGATGCCCCTAGAAAAGGAGGCCGAAAAGCTGATCGACCGATTGCCTGATGAGGAAGATATCATGGCCAAGCGATGTACGATCGATATCTTCCAATACAGCCCGATACCTGAAAGTCGCGAAGCCCTAATGACGGATATCTGTATCGCTTTCATCCGTGATCCCAAAGAACCGATCGCCATACGAGCCTTCTCTATCACCGTGCTATTCCGAATCATCCAGAATTATCCTGAACTCTATCAGGAAGTCCGAGCAATGATGGAGGAATTGTCCGAGCACGAAAAAGGCTCGATACGCATCCGAGTCAGAAAGGCGCTCGAGTTGATGGAAGGACTAATTTAGGCCCGCATGAAGAAGATCCTTCTCTTTCCCCTGAGAGTGCTCCAGCATATCCTACTGCTAAGTTGGTTGGTCATTGCTGGATCGCTAGCCACTCTCGTGGCTCTCTTCAGTTTCAGCCCCAAGGCAGGCCATTGGGTAGTGAAAAACATCTACTGCCGGGGCTTCCATGTCCTGCTTGGATTCACACCCACCTGTAGCGGTCTTGAACGGCTGGATTATGACAAGGTCTATGTGTTTGCTTCGAACCATGAATCACACATGGATACGCAGTCTATCTATATGAACTATCCGAAGAATCTTCATTTCATCGCAAAGAAGGAATTGAAGTACACCCCTATCGTAGGCTGGGTGATCGCGGCACTGGGGATGATCTTCATCGACCGGAAGAACAGGGAGCGAGCCCAAGCGAGTCTTACCAAGGCAGCCGGACTGATACGCAACGGGAAGAACGTCATCTCCTTTCCCGAAGGCACACGCACCAAGGATGGTGACATCAAACGATTCAAGAAGGGACTCTTTGCCTTGGCTCTGGAGGCAGGAGTAGATGTGGTCCCTGTGGCGGTATCGGGAGCAAGAGAGGTGATGGCATCAGGGTCGATGGTCATCCATCCGGGACCGATCCATATCGCATTTGGGAGTCCGGTGGATCATACGCAGTTCATCGGTGACCCAGAGGGATTTGCCAATCAAGTGCGTGAAGAGGTCATCCAAATGAAGGAGTATTGGGACGAAAAGCGTCCCAAGATGCGTCCTTGAAGGCAATCATGCCTCGCTCTCATCTGCGGTAAAAGAGCGGTCGATATCGCTGTACCAGTAGCCGTCATCGAACTTCTCTTTAGGAGCCTCCCCAAAACGGAGTACCGCATAGACCATATATATGACCATAACATTCCCGATAAGGAACAAAGCGTTGATGAACCCATATTCCATTCCTAGGATCGGGGTCATAGCAAAGAAGAAAACGAACACGGTCATACCGATGACCAATGGAGCTATCTTACGCATAGTTCTTGGACAAATCTATCTGTCACTCCGCGGTATGGATTCAATTGCAGATACAGCGAAGTCCCTGAAATTTACCTATAATTCGCTCAAATGGAAAATGCACTCGGTCACCCGTCACTGATCATCGGTACCATGCGCTTAGGTGCCTGGGGGAAAGGGTTCTCCACTTCTGAGTGCGATAGATTCATACGGGGATGTCTGGACCTCGGCCTTCAGGTATTCGACCATGCAGATATCTATGGGGACCATACTACGGAAAAGGATTTCGGCAAGGTTCTACTGCAAGACCCTGGCTTGAGA
>JABDLZ010000052.1 GCA_013001705.1 Flavobacteriales bacterium | reverse complement strand
ATGCGCTGATATAGACCGAGTTCCCGGTTGCAGTCATAATCCAAGCCCACATAATGCACCTCGAGTTCCTCGCCACAATCAAATGCCGATAGGAAGCCCACAAGCTTTCCTTCACACTCCACCGATTCGAAGATGAGCGTATCCTGCAAGAGATCCTTCCAGATGGCATAGGCCTCTATCTCCAATACCCCGAAGGTGAAAGACGAATTCTCCAGAACCTGATGAAAGAGCGTATTCAGTTCCGGTGCGCGCTGGCGTATCTCTTCGGCAGACATATCCTTGAAAACAAGTGCATCAGATCGTTTGCGGATGGACTTGAGTCGGGTACGTGCTTTACTGGTGAGCGCGGCTGCATAATCGTCCATGCTCTTCCAAGCGGGATCGATATCCATCACCATGTTCATGTCCATGCGGAACATGTGGTAGCGTTTCTTCACCAGCTGCTCACTCATGTCGAATGATTCGGGCCAGAATTCCTTGAAGACGACTATCCCCACTTTTGAATTGAGGTCCCCGTCCTGCTTCAGTCGATTGGCGGTATTCTCTACCATTTCGATCTGCTCCTTGCGTTCTATCTTATCGGAGAATAGGAATCCGTTCTCACCGCAATGGAACACGTTCCCGTTGACCAGACTGCGTATCTTGAGTTCTTTGACCACCTTGCTCCCCAGCGCTGAACCCAGTTTACGGACCTGTGCTGCATATCTGCTTCCGGTATCCACCAGATCCACTACCTGGAAGTAGGCGATGCCTATGGGGGTGAATTGCTCGCAGTAATAGATGATATATCTAAACTCCATGGTCTCATCCATCGCCTGCTCCAGAGCATAGAGGTAGCTCGTAGTCAAGAAGAGATTGCTATTCTGCAGCACAGCATCCCAATCGGTCTTGTTGAGCAGTTGAATGGAATCGGAGATCGTAAGACGCACCTTGGGCGATCCGTGCTTACAGGCCCCATTGCCATAGCTGATATCCAGATCGGTCACCATATATGATTCCCTGTTGGTAGGATATGGACTTGAAGTCCGGTTGGTATGACGCAGCTAGCAGGCATGGTATATTGACACTCGGCAGAGAGGATTCGATTCAAGGTATGATTCAGGTGAAGCGTGCTCAAGGGATATATGACCAATGGCTGAATGGAAGGATGAAGATAGACAATAGAAGAGGTCGGCTGAATAGCCGACCTCCCCATCTTTCATTGACTGTAAAAACCAAACGCTATGAAATGAAAGATGATTTAATCTCTAAATGCTGTAATCTTGAATTCAACTTCAATGTCATCGCTCAGGACCATGTCTTGAGCCGGGTGATCGAAAGATACGTTGAATTTCTTTCTATCGAAAATGAACTTTCCATCTGCTTCCAGCAAATCAGCTTTCATGGTAGGATTGAATTCCTTGAGCTCTATCGGGTGGGTCTGATCCCTGACGGTAAGCATCATCTGCCCGTTCTCTACAGAGAGTGAAGCTGTTTTGAATTCGGCTACATTGAAGAAATCATCGGACTGAAGGTGTCCGACCAATTTATCTGCTGTTTTTCCAGCTTCTGGGTCAAAGTTCTCATCCGTAGGGGTCATGGACATCATATCCACGGTGAAGGAACCATCTACCACTTCATCCCCATTCATTTTGAAACTACCTTCCGTAAAATCCAAGGTGCCTTCATGGCTATACATACCCATCATGGTCCCTTCCCACATCAACACGCTCTTGTCGGTGTCCAATGTATAGTTGATTGCTTCCATCTCAGTGTTTTCCTCAGCTGGAGTGGCTTCGGTGTTCTTCTGCTCTGAATTGGATGAACACGCACTGAGCAATATGAGCATGAAGAGTGGTAAAAGATTCCTTGATAGTGATTGCATTTCGATTAAATTA
The DNA here is from genome assembly GCA_013001705.1 of Flavobacteriales bacterium. NCBI lineage: Bacteria > Pseudomonadati > Bacteroidota > Flavobacteriia > Flavobacteriales > Flavobacteriales bacterium. The sequence goes on along the minus strand of JABDLZ010000052.1, from coordinate 17,220 downwards.
ATGTTTACAACAAATTTAACAGGATTATCGAGATGACCAAGGATTGAACGGAAAAATATCAGCTAGGACCACCATTGAAAATGAAAAAGCCGTTCTACCCTTGGGCAGAACGGCTTCCCTTTACAGTTGAAATTCTTACGATCAGTGTTTCTTGATGTCCACTTCGAGAGTGAAGTCATCATAGATGGCTTTATCTCCAAGGCCTTTGAAGAACGAATTCGAACCGTAGCGCACATCGTACTCCGAACGGTCGATGACTACAGTAGCAGTCGCATGTTTCATGTGACCATCGTTCTCCACCTGGGCCTGGAAGCTCAATGGCTTGGTGATTCCCTTGATGGTCAGATCCCCCGTGATGTCATAGGCCCCTTTACCGAGACTCTTGACCGCAGTGGTCTTGAAGTGGGCTTCCGGATGCTCTTCTACATGGAAGAAATCTTCTGAAGAGAGGTGTCCCTGCAGCTTTCCTTTCATATCGCCCTCGAGATCGGTGACTGCGATAGAGGTCATATCCACTGTGAAATCAGCGCTTTCCAAGGTTCCATTGCTGTCAAAATTCCAATTGATGTTCTTGAAATTGACGGTGCCTTGGTGCTTACCGGTGACTTTCTCAGCTTTCCATATGATGGTCGCTGATTCCTTGCCTTCGGTACTTGCTCCGTTCGTAGTGAAGGACATGGTGCTCAGGCCGATCACACAGGCCATGATGAGGGTAATTGATTTGATGTTCATTTTGAATTAGAATTGAATTATTGAATTACGAATTTGTCTTGATGGGTTCTGGCTCGGAAGCATTGATCCGCTCCAGTAGTTCCACGGTGCGTTCGACCTCGTTCTCCGAGATCAAGTCGGCATAGAAGCCATTCAATCTCTGTGCCAACTCCACATCCAGTTTCTCCAGCACCTTGAGTCCGATCTTGGATATGCATACATCCATCTTCCTGCGATTGTCCGGGCAGATGGTTCGATTGGTCAATCCCTTCCTGACCAAACGGTCGAGCAAGCGGCTGACATCCGATGTCTCGAAATGCATACGATTCTTGACTTCTCCTACACTCAGATTCCCTTCTGCACCCCTTAAGATGCGGAGGATATTATACTGAGGAGGCGTGAGCTCGTACTCTCTGAGCAAGGTGGCAATGCGATACTGAACGATGTCCGCGGTGCGCATGATCTCCACGATGAAGTTCTCGTGTGGATTTCCTTTTCTCTTTGCCATGGCGCAAATCTACAAAAACATATGATGTTAACAACATATTTTCGGGCATGAATTATTGGAATCCAAGGTTCCAGATGCCCAATTGCACCCTTGTTGCCCGTCAAGATCACAGAGGTTCGTTTTATTTGTACCTATCTAAATTGCTTTCCATGCGCATCAAAACTCTAGTCGCCCTCCTTTTCATCACCGCCATATGCATCGGTCAGTCTCCCGTGGATAAGATCGACCGATACATTGAAAAGGCCCACCTCGACTGGGAGATACCGGGAGTGGCAATAGCCATCGTGCATCAAGGAGAGCAGGTACTCGCCAAGGGATACGGTGTGCGGAGTACAGCGACCGAAGATCCGGTGACTGAGAATACCCTTTTCGCCATCGCCTCCAACACCAAAGCATTCATATCGGCTGCCATAGCCGGTCTGGTCGAAGAAGAAAAACTCTCTTGGGATGACAAGGTGGTGGACCATCTCCCCTATTTCGAACTCTATGACCCCTACGTCACTTCCCAATTCACCGTAGCCGACCTCCTTTGCCACCGCAGCGGCTTAGGGACCTTCAGCGGTGATCTTTTGTGGTATGGGAGCGATCTGAGCCGTGAAGAGGTCATCGCCAATGCCGCTAAGCTGGAACCTCAGTTCGGATTCAGGGCCGGATATGGATACCAGAACATCATGTATATGGCCGCTGGAGAGGTCATAGAAGAGGTGACTGGTGTACCGTGGGATGACTACATACGCAAACGCTTCCTACATCCATTGGGCATGACCAACACCCTATCCAGTGTAACCGAGCTCCAGTACCATGCCGACCATGCAGAACCTCACAATATGATCGATGGTGAGCAGCAGCCCATCGATTGGGTGAAATGGGACAACATGGGACCTGCAGGATCTTTGATCTCCAGCGTGAGTGACCTGAGCGCTTGGATCGATCTTCAATTGAATAAGGGTCAGAAGGATTCTACCGTATTCTGGACCGAGGAGAGCAGCAACCGCATGTGGACCATCCATACGCCTAAACCGCTCAGCAATTGGCATCGCAACAACTTCCCGAGCAAACACTTCGCAGGCTATGGATTGGGCTGGGACCTATTCGACTATCACGGTCGATTGATCGCCAATCACGGAGGAGGCTATGACGGCTTCATCTCGCAGACCATTCTAGTCCCGGAAGAAGAACTAGGATTCGTCATTCTGACCAACAGCAACAACTTCTTCCCTTATGCCATGATGTATCACATCTTGGATCTCTATCTGGCCCCTGATGAAGCGCAGGATTGGGGTGCGTACATGCTGGAACTCAAGAAGCAAGGAGATCAACGCAAGAAAGACCAAGAAGCGGCCATGGAGGACTCTCGACAGGTGGATACTACACCGAGCTTGTCACTGGAGGCCTACGTGGGCGAGTATCACGACCCTAAGTATGGTTCGGTGATCATTGGCATGGAGGCCGACTCCATGTACTTCGATTTCAAGCCTACAGCACTCTATCACGGATCACTATCTCACTGGCATTTCGATACTTTCAAGATGACCTGGGGCGAGGATCATTTCCTTCCCGATGGGCTGGCGACCTTTGTCTTGGGCAAGAATGGAGAAGTAGAAGAACTGCGCATCTCCTGTCCCAATCCCGATCTCTTCTTCTACGAACTCGAGTTGATGAAGGTCAAAGAAGAGTGACCTCTATGATCAGTTTCTGAACAGGAATCCATTGGGAGCGATGCCCACTTGGAATTCATCCATGAGTACCCCGCTCATGCTATATCGGTACACTGTACCTGGTGAAGCGAAGTCTCCGGCATCCGTAGCATAGATATCTCCTGAGCTCGGGTGAATGGCCATTCCGTAGAATGAGCCCGCCCCTTCTGCAATCGGATCATCCGATAATGAGTTATCTCCGATGAACATGGTATAGACCTCATTGTTAAGCAGGTAGACCTGATCGCCATCTGCATTGATATCCAACTCGATCGAATAACTATATGGAGCAGGGATATCGACCGTGAGAATGACCTCATCAGTGACCGGGTCGATGCGATGCACCTTCGGATCCACTGCACCGAAATTGCCATTGGTCGCCAGCCAGATCATTCCTTCTTCATCCAGCCTCATATTGACCGGGCCCGGTGTGACGGTGATACTGTCGATGAGCATATCTGTGACCGGATCGATGACCATCACCTGATCATCAGAGCTTCGAGCCACATACACCTTCCCATCAGTGATCAGCATACCTTCACTCCATCCTCCTATATCCACACCGCCTGATAGACTATGGTCGCTGAGATCGACTATCTGGATGGAATTGGTGAAGAGGTTGCTCACATAGGCCTTCTCAGTGCTCACGGCCAGTATCTCCCGTGGACTGACCAAGCCCTGTATGACAGCCTCTGACACCAAGCTAGTCGCCTGGACCACTTCTATCTTGGATGAATTGTTCAATAGCAGGTAGATGTGATCACCGATGCGAGTGATGGATTGCAATACATCTCCAGGGCCATAGCCATTGACCGCTTCGAATATTCCGTTCTGCACTTCTTCGCTGTCGCTCGTATAGAGCGAAAGAGAAGCGTTGTTGCCTTGAAAGGCACCTTCACAGGCAACGATGACATCGGCCAGGTCAGGCTCGGGGTCGACTTGTGGGTCATTATTCTCCTCTTCACAGGAGACCAAAATGAGCAGCAGCAAAGAACAAAGGAGTAATTCAAGTTTTTTCATGGAATCGTATAGCTAAATGGATCTGTACATGTCGATCAGGAATAGGTCTATCCCTGACGAACTCGTAATTGGTATTCAAAAGATTGTTTACTCGGAAACCCCATTCCATGCTCTGAGAACCGGGCACCTTCCATTGGGCAAAAGCATCCATCATATAGATGGGCGGTAGCTCACTCTGCGGTATGTTCCGATGATCTGTCAAGGTGCTCGATTGATAGTCTAAAGACCAACCGAACAGAATTCCCTTTAATGCTTGGCTCACTTCCACATTGAGCATGTGTTCGGGTCGATACAGGCCTTCTACCCAAGATCCGGTCTCTTCGCGATATTCCTTGGTCTGTACATAGGTATAGGACCCTCGGACTCCTCCAGTAGAGGACCAATCCACACATGACCGCCATTCCAGACCACTACTGCGTGATCGGTCGAGATTCTCCGGACGGAATCTCCCATCTCCACCAGGCACCCACAGGATCATCTGATCCACCAGATTGGCAAAGCCAATGATGCCCAGCTGGACATCCTCCTGATTCCACTCCACATGCATTTCACCGGAATAGCCCTCTTCGGCCTGTAGAGATGCATCACCCAGTTCCGGCCAATACATATCATTCATGGTCGGGTTTCGGAAGGTACGCGCAGCAGAAGCGATAAGATTGACTCTCTTCCAACCCTTAGGTCGGATGCTCAGTGCTAAGGAAGCGGTCAAGGGATTCCATTTGAGATTGCGGGTCTCCTGTCTGATGCCTATATCCAGATCCACTTGTTTGCCGAGTCCCTTTTCCATCCCGAGGTACATCCCCATCTCATGACTGCTTTGCGTAGTGAGATCTTGAATATCCATCAGGTTAAGGTCATTATCCCACCTGAATTCGACCAGCGTCTGTCCGGTGAGCTGTGTGCGTAGTTCATAGTGCATGTGGACGCGATCATTGCCTATCTGAGAGTCGATCACATCCATGGTATCTGTATAGTGCAGATTCTCATGCACGTGACCGATGGACAGTTCGTGAGACGTTCTAGTGGCCATCCAGTTCATACTGGCAATACTCCGCAGGATCTCATCTGTTTGTTGTTCTCCTCGGCCGGAAACTCCTATGGGAGCTGGAATCTCCCGGTCGGAATGGAGATAATGTGCGGCCATGTGCAGGCGAGAATTCTTTCCCGTACGGATGCTAAGATCCTGGGCCAGACCTTGTTGTTGTGATCGGGCATGCTCTCTTCGCCTGCTCAAGACGCTCTGTCCTGAATCATCTATGAACCGATATCGGTTATCTGTACTCGAATGGAAAAGAACAGTCCTCCATGAGGCTGCTTGTGAACCATCGCCTATTTCAAGCACATGATCCATGCCTCCCAATTCTGGGGTGAAGGAGCTGTTCAGGCCCACGAATGCTGAAGTGTCCCGCGCATCGGAACGCATGCGTATACTACCGGAGATACCACTTGCTCCCTGCAGCAAGGATGAAGCTCCAAGGTCGATCTGTACGTCTAGCAAGAAGGCAGCTGGGATCAAAGAGACATCCACCAATCCCAGACTCGGAGTGTTGATGGCCATCCCATTCCAGAACCATTCTACCTGCTGGGCGGTACCTCCACGCATACTCAGATTGGTGATGTTACCGGGCCCATAATCCCTTATGACCATGGGTTGAGAATGCTTGATTGCCTCTGTCAGTGAAGTGGACCGATCCATAGCTGACATGGGAAGGGAATCGCTACGAAATGCCACCGAGCCTCGAGGTATCTCATAGGTGAAAGTGAAGGTGTTCAGAGTATCCGTGTAGACTCCCTGAGCACGTCCATCTGTGAGTGCGATGGAGAGCAACACGATTACAATTCCTATGTGATGGATATGCTTCATCTCAACATATCATCAATATCAGGTATGAGTAGACAGGGTATACCACGGTCTGCTTCATGCTCTTATCCCGAAAGCGATGAAAAAACAAGCATTCTCCAGGCAGGTCTTCTGACTCACTCCTACACTTCTACCTTCCCATCCTTTACTGAACAGTGGCATTGACCGAAGTGCAATTTCAAACGGAGCTCACAGCTGCGGGAACAGTCCAGGATTCGCGGAAAGACACCACTCACCTGATTCCCTTTTAATCCGAGGTCTTCGATCGTATGACCCCAGAACCTGAGAACGTCACAAAGATACTTGAAGTCGCTCAGTCAAGAGCTTTGAAGAGTAGAAGCTGGGATTCGCGCTCGATCTTGCTCCGATCCATGTGCTGCATACGGAATTGGCCATTGACATACATCTCTGCCTGATCATCATAATGAGGGCTGAGTCGCATACCTGATTGGCCGGTGGGTAAGATGCTCTGGGAGTTCTCCAGGTTGGAAAGATTGATAACGCGCCTCATCTGCGGGCCATACTCCGCCTGGATGATGGCATCATCGCTGAGATAGAACACACTATTGTTGATGGTCTCTATGGCTCCTGGAGAGGAATAGGGTCCTACGGATAGCCACTTCCCAAGTAGAGGGATGTCCTTGAAGGCATGGTTATGTGTGGTCATATGGGTCTGTCCCCAGGTCCATTGAGAGATATCCGCACCATGGTCGGCCACCATTTTCTCGATGGTGGTCCGGAATGCTCTGACGATGATATCCTGCTGAAATTCCTCTCTAGCTGTGTTCACATCATCCCACCAAGGGCTGTACTCAGCACAGATGAATTTGGAGAAACTGCTCTTGACCACATTGGTCTTCAAGAATTCGGTGAATGCTTCCTCTCCCAGCTCGTCCTTCATGGACATGGAGAGGATGTTATACAACCAACGGTAGTAGATGGATGGGCTGATGTCTTCTTCATGATGCCCTCCATTCCATTCGGTCATCTGGTCGAAGGCTTCCAATTCCACCTCATTCATTTCCAGGCGTTGGAGCTTGATGAAGGTCAAAAGATCGGTACATAAATCCTCATGATGTTGAGAATAGTCATCCAGTGCCAAGCGTTTCATGGCTTCAACACTCCAATCATTCCTGGCCGCTAATTTCTGAGCAACACGTTGCGCCCTATGGTCCGGCTCATAGTAGCCCGGTTCAAGAGGAGCATCCAGATAGGAATCGTGCTGGTTGTTACAGGAGTAGACAAAGCCCCATGGAGGATTCTCCAAGCTGGGATTATCCTCGAAGAATCTATATCCGAGCACCTCATCTTGGCCGCTCGAACCATCCAACATGAAGACCGGATCGGTGAATGGATCGCGAATGGGTGTATGGCCAGCTGCCCAGAGTGCGATATTCCCTTTCGAATCTGCATAGCTAATGTTCAGTCCTGGGGCAGCTATGAGTGAAACGGCTTCTTCGGCCTCCTCCATATTGGACCCACTATTGAGTCCGTGAAAGGCCTGAAGAAGGTCACAAGGCCGCTCTAAGAAGGTCCAACGCATACTGATATGCTCGAGCGAATCTGCATGTTGCACGAATTCGGAGATCAATGGCCCGTGATGGGTCACACGAGAGGTGAGAATGATTGCCTCCTCCCCCTTGACCTGTATCGTGTCGGTATGGGTGATCAGGTCATTCCATTCATCCATATATCGATACCTGGTAGAATCTGGATCCAGCACTTCGCAATAGAGATCCATATCATCGTTGAGCAACATGGTCACTCCCCAGGCATAGTGCGCATTGTGCCCGGTGAGCGCAAATGGGATACCGGCCATGAAATTGCCATATACACGCTTTCCTGGATACTCGAGATGGGCCTCATACCATGTGCAAGGCTGTCCATAACCAATATGGGTATCGTTGGACAAGAGCGTCACTCCGTCCTCCGTCTTCCAAGGAGAGATGGCCCATGTATTGCTCCCATAGAGGGTAGGTAGTTCGAGGTCGAGGAATTTCCTCAAGGCCTGGGTGCGGGTGCGAGGTCTGCTCACAGGAGAAGGATCTACTTCCCGATCTGGAAAAACAGGGACATTCTCATTGAAATCAGGCGTATGCAACTCCAAAGGGGCCAGATAGTCTGGTCCGAGGTTGTCCTTGATGTAGCTCATCAACGGGTCTGTACGAAGCCCTTGTGCGAAATTGAAGCTCATAGCTGCAGCTACGCAATACATATCCTCGATGGCATACGGTTCTCTGGGTATACCGAGAATCTTAAATTCCAGTGGCAGCCGGCCAGTTTGCATGTAGGTGTTGACTCCTTCCAGATAGGCCTCAGCCTCGCTCAGTACATCTCCACCCCATGCTCTGAGTCTCCCTGCTTCTGTCTGAGCTTTGCGATGCGTCCCCAAGGTGCGGAAGAATCGATCGACACCCACCACATCTGGACCAAGGACTTCAGCCAAACGACCTCCTCCTGCCCTGCGGAGAAGCTCCATCTGGAACAGGCGCTCTTGCGCATGGACGTAGCCTAAGGCTTTGTATGCGTCAGTGCTGGAACTGGCGTAGATATGAGGAATTCCGAAACGGTCGAATAGGACTTCTGTATCCTCCTTCACAGAGAGGACATCCAATTCTCCTTTGTATTGTGGTCTCGCTCTGAATATGAAGGCCGCGATGAGGGTGGCTATCACGAGAAGAACGAATAGAGTATAGCGGATGATCCTCATGGGCTTGGCTCAGTCACAAATAAACACATTACAGGATTGCCGCCTACTGGGCCAAGAATTCATTCATCTTGTCTCTGAAAAGTGGGAAGTTGCTCAGATTGCTATGCCTACCTCTGGGGATGGTGATCATGTTATGTTCTACATGTTCATTGATCAGTTCGTAGAGCTTCAAGCCACTGCTATATGGAACGATACGGTCCCGAGTGCCGTGGAAGATCCAAATAGGACAATCGACCTCAGCGATGAACTTATCTGAGCGGAAAGGGAATCGCAGTAGGAAACGCACCGGCAGGAATGGAAAGTGATAGAAGGCCACATCTATCATGTTCAGATAAGGTGTCTCTAAGACCAATTTAGAGGGGTCGTTATCCGCGGCCACCTTGACCGCAAGTCCTGAGCCCAATGAACGCCCATAGACCACCAATTCCAATTCAGAGACATGTTTCAATGCATACTCATAGATCCGCTGTGCATCAGCATACATGAGTTCTTGGGTCCTCCGTCCATGACTCTTTCCGAAGCCTCTGTAATCCACCACGATCACATCGTGATCATAGGTGGTCAATTCTTCAGCCACCCGGGCCCATCGTTGTAGATTCCCGGTATTGCCATGGAAGTAGAGGATAAGCCCTTTGGATTCCTTGCTCTTGATATGCAAAGCATGAATGGTACCCCCGTCCTCCCCTTCTAGAAAGATCTCTTCAAAGGGCGATGCCAATTCGAAGGTGTGCTTCAATTGCAAGGTGGTGGCTACGAATAGAAAACGCTCCTGCAGCAGATAGTAGAGCCACATGATCAATCCGTAGATGCCTATCAGGCATAACAATACGATGAGCCACCAGGTCATAGGTAGGAGTTGGTCGGAATTGAAGGCATGGATTTTGACTATCTTGTTGAGCAAAGTTGTGACGAAATCCGTTGATACCGTCACAATTTTAAAGACAGCTACTAAAACAAAGACTATGAACAAGCTCATGATAGTGATCCTGGCACTAGGTATTGCCACCGGATCCGTGGCCCAGGAGAGGCAGACCATACTCACTGAAATGGAAGCCATCAATAAAGAGATATCCAAGGCAGAACGAAGCGTGGCCAAACATGAAGACCGGGTGAGGAGTTCTGAAAAGACTATCCGTGAGGCCGAATTGGACAAGAACAACAGTGAAGCGGCCATCGACACCAAACGTGAAGAGATAGAAGACCAGAAGGCCGAAATAGGCTCCTTCAACCTGGAAGGTCTGCAGGATCAGGTCAAGCGATTGGAGGGTGAGAAGAAAAAGACCGAATCATCCATACAGAAGGCACAGAACCAGATCGCGAAGAAAAAGAGCGAGATAGAGATGCTCTATTCGGAGATCGCCAATCTGGAATCAGATATCGACCGTTATGAGCAAGAGGTGAAAGAGAGGGACATGGAGATAGATGCCACCAATGAGACCATCGAATCCAATGGACTGGTCTCCAAGGAGAAGCGATTGGAGGATCTACGCCAAGACCTGAAGCGATTGGAATCCGATGACAAGAAGATATTACGCACCCTTACTCGGGAGCAGGCTACCATCGAGAAATCCAATATCGAACTGGCCACCCAGAGACAGGAGCTTGAAAGTCTCAAAGCGCGACTACAGGCCAAGCAAGAAGCTCTGGATGCCTTGAACGATTGAATCCTTGAACGGTGAAGAACGTATCGGACCCGCTTCAGAAATGAGGCGGGTTTTTTAGTTCATTCGACCTATGCGGAGTGCCTTTCTTCTCTTACCACTGATTTTCTGTATTGCAATTACAGCTCAGGTAGAGCCTATCCAGATAGGAACCCTTCCGAACCTGATCGATGAAGCCTCAGGACTGCAGTGTCCAAATGCGATCGAATGCTGGACCTTGAACGACAATAATGACGGGTCCAGATTATTCAAAGTGGATCAAACGGGCACCTTCATCTCCCAGCTAATTCTGAACAATGCTTCTCAGATCGATTATGAGGATATAGCTCGAGGCCAGGACGGTAGGTACTTCATAGGTGATTTCGGCAATAACCAGAATGACCGCGAGGACTTGACCATCTATATCACCGAAGACCTGGAAACAGTCAGTGGGACTACCGTTGATACAGAGAGCATCAGCTTTTCCTTTTCCGATCAATCCGCTTTCCCTCCACCTGATGAGGAGAAGAACTTCGATATAGAAGCGATGATCCAATGGAACGACTCCTTGTACCTTTTCTCACGTAACCGCACAAATCCCTATAACGGATGGACCAAGATCTATTCCCTACCCGATCAAGCGGGTGAGCATGAGGCCCTACTCATCGATTCCATATTCGGGAACCTGAGTTCGACTTACAATAGTGTGACGGGAGCGGATATCAATCCATCTGGACAACGCATCGTGCTCTGTACCAACGGGGCCATCTTCTTGATCACCGATTTCGATGAAGGCTTCTCCTCCGCTTCCATCCAGTATAATTTCTTCAGTACCACGCGTCCGTATGAAGGCATTTCATTTATCGATGAGTGCAGCGTACTGCTTGTAGAAGAAGGCAATCCGGGTGGGATATACAGTCTGAATACCTGTGACATTCTCACGCATATGCCAGAGCTTGAAGCAGAGATAGAACTGCAGATCTCCAATGGCATGCTCCGTAGCTCTATAGAACGTTCTTTCTCGCGCATCGAAGTCATAGATATCTCTGGCAGATGCGTGCATCGCTCCAGCGGTAGGATGGAGATCCCTCTCAACTCGCTGAAAAACGGCATCTATCTGGTGCGTATGTTCGAATCGGGACAGAGCCACGTCCGCGTCATCAGTGTGCAGTACTGAGCCCATTCTTGGAATTCTTCGAATGATGCTCAAGGGTTGCTTTACCTTTCCTTAACATTTCCATTACGGTATATTTGGAGCTTCGATGCAACGTGATCGATTAAAGAATATCGCAACTGGAGCCATTGGTGGTGTGCTGATCGTATTGCTCCTCCTATTCATATTACCGATCGATGTCGTGTATGAGGTGAAGGTGGATACTCGCACCTATCCTACCAAGGAGTGGAAACTCATTCAAGAAGGAAGTCAGTTCAGAACAGTGAGTCTGGACAATTCCGGCTCCCAAGCACCTACCGAGAAGAATTTCGTCTTCGACCGCGGAGATGTGATCGACATACGGTTCAATGAAGAGATCGCTTCGGGTGAATTCGTGGATCAGGGAGAGACCCTGCTTCAATTCTCATCCATGATGCACAATCTCCGTATCCAGCGGGCATTGAATGAGATCGAGATCAATGAGTCCAGAAAGGTGGCTGGAAATGCCGCGATGAAATGGCCTCTGTTGAGAGAAGCAGAAGATGCTGTGGAACTGGCCCGATCGAATGTGCGTCTGCAGGAGGCCAACCATCAACGACTGGCCCAACTCAAAGACGATGGCGTCATCTCGCAAGCCGAACTGGATGCACAGGTGAATCGACTGGAGGTGGCCCGACAAGAATTGGCCATTGCCGAACAACGGGTCGCCAACGCCAGTTTCGAGCAGAAACCTGAAGATGTAGCCGTATTCAACACGGTGATCGAGACGGTCGATAAGGAATTGGATGTATTGCTGGCACAGCAGGGTTCGTATACCTTGAAATCCCCATTCGAAGGTAGATTGCAATTGCAACCGGCCGAAGGGGTCGTGCTCAGTCTAGTAGACACCACTTCCATCTCTCTGGTATTCCCCTTCCCTATCGATCAGCGTCAGTACCTTCAGAAGAACAGCCTCTTGGAATTCGAATCGGAATCCGATGTTCATCACCTGTCCTTCGACCTGAAGGATCAAGCCGCAATCATACAAGGAGACCAACAGTGCTTGGGAGTGGCTCATTTAGAGGGTGAACAACTGGTCATGGGTGCCATGCGACCCGCTTCCGTCATCTGTGATACCGTCAGATTGCGGGAATACCTCTTCAGGAAACTTCTCTGATGCGTTTCGAGATCAAGTATATCGTACCTGAGAGCAAGATCAAGAACCTCAGGGAAATGCTCAAACCCTTTGTCCGTCCGGATAAATACATTCTCGACCGCAATAGACGATCCTACACGGTGAGAAGCGTGTATTTCGATACACCCGACCTCTTGTATTACAGAGAGAAGATAGAAGGGGTCCCTTATCGATTGAAATTGCGCATCCGTACGTATAACACTCCCCGTCAGAATGCCAAGGTCTTCTTCGAGATCAAACGAAAGCATCGCATTCCCATGACCAAGGACCGGGCCTCCTATTCGATGGATCAGACCATGCATTTCCTGCGCATGGGTGAAGTGGATGATGTAGTAGAGCAAGAGGACCCACGCTCTGACAATACCAAGCGTTTCCTCTACCATCTCCACCGAGATAACCTACATCCGACCGTGTTGGTGGTCTATGATAGAGAAGCCTATGAGAGTGTTTTTGACAATTCGGTGCGTATCACGCTCGATAAGCGACTGAGAAGTGCGGTCGTGCGGGATGTAGAGGAGATATATCGTGAGGACCTGCTGTCGGTCATGCAGGGATTTTTCATCTTAGAGGTCAAATACAATAAGAAGTATCCCGAGTGGATGCGTTTGATCGTCAACAGTTTAGACCTCAAGCAGCAAGCTGCATCGAAATACTGTATGTCCATGGAGAATCACCCGGAGATATTCCACATGGACCATTGGACCGAACTTTTGGAATTCAAGAAAAGACTTGATCAACGTGCTTGAAGATTTTCAGAATATCACCTCATTCAATACCGATCCGATAGAGATCCTGAAAAACCTCTCTATCGCCCTGCTCTGTGGTGTGATCATCGCTCTGGTCTATCGTATTACGTACAAAGGACCCTCTTATAGCACCCAATTCGTCAATTCGCTCATACTGCTATCACTGATCACTTCGGTGGTGATAATGGTCATCGGTAATAACTTGGCCACTGCTTTCGGTCTGGTAGGTGCCATGAGTATCATCCGCTTCCGGACAGCCGTGCGCGATGTGCAGGATATCGTCTTCATCTTCTTCTCTCTAGGCATCGGTCTTGCAGCTGGAGTAGGTCTGGGAGCCCTAGCCGTGATTGGTACTGTGTTCATCTCTATCGTGATATTCATCGTGATAGCTACAGATGTCAATGCCCCTAAGAAGCGTAATTACATGCTTCAGGTAAATCATCTTGCCGGGGGTACCGATGATTTGGACTCGACACTGCGCACTCATTGCAGAGACTTCAAATTGATGAGCTATCAGACCAATGAAGTCAACGAGTACATACAGGCCTACTACCATGTTCGGCTAAAAAAAGACTCCTCTCACAGCGGCCTGGTCGATGACCTGAAACAACTGGAATCCACCCGTTCCGTCAATCTCTTCTTTGACGACATAGACCCCCGTCTATAGTCCATTCCTAGCCATTTTTCCATCTCGAATCCCAGCGATCAGACACTGATCTTGGTCGAAGAATTCTTTCCGTTTATCGAAGAAATCGCTTGACACAGCTTCTCGTAGGGTCTAATTTTGGCCTCAGCTAAAAGAAGAGAAGGGTGTTTTTCCCCTTCGCGGTTTTGTACGGATTACAATTAAACGCTATGAACAAGTTATACGCTAGGGCGCAGTATGTCTGGGCTCCTCTCACTGATTCTAAGACGAATTCGATCATTGTAGCACTTATGCTGCTTCTCGGATTCTCAATAGAGGCCTATGCTGATAGGTCCTATATCTCATTCAGCAATGCTGAGACCTGCACAGTCACCATGCCCGAGTTGACCTCGGAGAATGGGTGTGCAGAATTATCCACTTACCCCTTCTCATCTGGAGGTGCGGTAGAGTTCATGTGGGCCAAGAACAACAACGGATCTATCGATGCCGTGACCCCGTTCTCCACGTCTACTTCCCTCACCTATTGTCCGACTGAGCCCGGACTATACAGGGTCTGTGCCCGCACTATAGGCTGCAGCCAGATCTACGAGAGCCATGACGTCTATGTAGGTCCATGCGGTGAGATCACCGGTCTCTACATCTATGACCAGGCCAATGACGCTCCAGTTTACGGTCCTATCGCTCAGGGCGATGAGATTCCGTATAACAGCCTCCCTTCCGGATTCTATCTCGTTACCGAGACCACTGGAATGGTTGAAAGCGTACACTACACCGTGGACGGAACTACCAATACTGAGAATGTCGTCCTCTACACCCATCCCGGTGGTGCTGAGAATGACAATAGCTGGAACGATGCTTCTGGTTTTCACCAGGTCACAGTGACAGCTTACAATGCTGACAATGCATCTGGCGAAGCCTGTGACACCTATATGATCACTTTCACGATAACCGGAGGATGTGATAATGTAACTTCTTCAGGCCACATCGATGCACCTTCAAGTGCCTGTGCTGATGAATCTTTGACCATCACTAGCACCTCACTTCCAAGCGGAGGATCTGGAGAATTGGAATATGTATGGCTCTTCAATCCCAATGAAGCGAATTGGGTCGGTGCCACAGCGATAGAGGTAAATGCTCCTGAACTCACCGTGACACCTACAGAAAGTGGATGGTACAGAAGATGTGCCCGCAGGACCGGATGTACAGACTATCTCGGTGAGTCCAATTGGGTACATGTGAGTGTAGAGAACTGTGTCCTTCCTCCCTCTTCACCTACCTGTAGTGCTGGTTCTTTCCTTTGGGAGAACACGATAGATGTGAGCAACCTTTCTGGTAGCAATGGCATACCACAAGCTGATGTACGACTTGTTGACGGGAATGTCACATGCTACACGATTCCTGGACCTTACCCTGCGGCCTTCAGCGGCCCGGTGACCCTTTCGATCGATGAGGTCGTTTCATGGGATGCCTATACCACCCGACCGAATACAGGAAACCAGCCCAATGAGCAATGGAGCCTCGTCTTCTTCAAGAATGGTTCTATTGTCTATTCTTCACAATACACCCAAGACCTCCTTACCGGAGTGGTCAACGCAGAATGGGTAGGAGCTTTGGATCAGGACATCTATCTACCCAATGGAGCAGATGAGATCAAGATCGTACACTATGAGGATGACAATTATGGAGTAGGCTCTACCAGCTCTGCCAATTCGGTAGTGCCAGTGAGTGTTTGCCTGTCCTATGACCTTCCTTGTGACCTTACTGTGGACTTGGGTGGTGACATCTCTTTCTGCGGAAACGAGACTGTGACACTCTCTGCTACTGTCAACGGGGCTTCTACATGTGAACCTGATTGCGAGCGTATCGTATCAGCTCCGAACCGTTGCAGTACCGATGGAGCTTTTGTAGTATGGCTCGTGAGTTCTGACGACAATCGTTTCAGCTCAACTGATGCTCAGTTCATCGAGTACGCAAACGGAACCGCCCGATTCACAGCTAACGCTACCAACGGAGTAGACGTAGTAGATGTGGATATCACATATAGTGGAAAGACCACTGTCGCTCCTTCAGATAGCCCCAAGCACAATGATTGTGAGCCGACCAATACCGATGGTTGGGTCTATTACACAGAGACCAACGGGACCATCATTTCTCAGAACCACGGGACATTCACCGCCACTCGCATGGGACCTTCGTTCCAGCTGGGATATTCAGCGATGCACATTGCTCCTGGATTCGGTGCCTCTGGATGGTTGGATATCACCGGTGGTGATGGACACTACGACCGTGGAGATATCAATATCGAACTCGGTGACTGTATTGACATCAATGGAAATTCAGAAGTAAGCTACCTCTGGTCTACTGGAGAAACGACTCCTGAGATCCAGGTCTCTACCAGTGGTACCTATACCCTCACGATCACTGATTGCAACGGTTGCACGGCCAGTGATGAAGTGGTAGTGGATATCACTTCTGCTGACCCGATCATCCCTATCGGATTAGAGGATTCCATCCTTGCCGAATGCCAGACCACTTTCCCTGAAGTGACCTTCGAGAACGGAACGGTAATCTCTTATGATGAATATCCTGCAGAGAGCATCTGCAAGATCGAGTTGAGCTCACATCCGAGTTACGACTACAGGAACTTCTGGTTCCACGCTTTCCCTGCTCAGTATGACAAGAACTTTGTTTGGGATGAAGGATACGTGGTCGTACTTCCTGACAGCACCGTTGAGATGTACGGAAAGGTGATCAACAATACCCTGACTTCTTCTGGATATTATATCCACTACTACTTTGAGACCTTGGTCGATTATGACACATGGATCGCTGGCGGAGGCTACAATGCCGGAGACGCTCAAGGTCCGAACAGACTGTACGCCCAAGTGGACTTCACCAAGCCTAATGCGATCATCGGATTCGGAGAATTCACTGATAGCCAATTGGAACTGGTCTCTACAGGAAATGTGGCCTTCATGGATCTCGGACCGCGTGATGTGTATGGAGGTGAAGGTGTTGGATTCTGGATCGACTATACCGGTACGGTCAATGGATATCCTGCTGGAGAAGCATTGAATCCCAATGGTGCCAATCACAACGACATGTATGCAGCTACTGGTTCATGCATTGGATCCCCAGCGGAGGATTGTGCAGAGTTCATCATCAGAGAATGGACGGTAGAAGATGGTTGTGGTGCGCAGTGTTCATTCACTCAAGCCGTGACTATCCAAGATACCACCGACCCTGTAGTGGTCTCAGTGCCTGACAACGCAACGATCGGTTGCAATGATCCACTACCCAATCTCACAGCTGTATTCAACGACAACTGCGATGACCAACTCGATATCTCTATGG
>JABDLZ010000051.1 GCA_013001705.1 Flavobacteriales bacterium | reverse complement strand
CCTTGGTCGATCCCATTGGCCTCGATGACCTCGAGTATCTCCTGTTCCAACTTCTCCAGTGAGAAATCCTCGGGGATATCGATGTAGAGGGCGTCCAGGCCCATCTTCAATCGATTCAGATGATTATCCAGAAAACAAGGCTTGCCATCGATGATACGTATGGACTCGAATACTCCATCTCCAAATAGGAAGGCACGATTGGTAGTGGGTACAACTCCTGTCCCCGCTTTCTTCATCGCCCCGTTGTAGATGACCTTGCTCAATCGGCTTTCAGTATCCTATGCTTGATCTCGTGAAGCGAGCCATTGACGGGAATCAGTATTCCCTGTAGCCCGACCTTCTCTCCCGCAAATATATCCCTTTCCTTATCGCCTATGATGAAGGAGCGCTGAGGGTCGATATCGTACTTGTAAAGCCCCCGCTCAAAGAGCAGACTATCGGGTTTCCGACTGATACTCCTGCTATAGTCCTCATGATGTGGGGAGAAATATACTTCACTTATAGTCAGATTATTACGATTCATCACTTCAAGCATATTCTCAGTGAGGTCATCGAAGTCTTCTTGGGTGTATAATCCTTTGGCGATACCGCCTTGATTAGTGACGATGAGCAGCAGGTAACCCGCTTCCTGGAATTCCTGCAGCACCTCTATGACCCCATCGTTGAACTCGAACTCCTTCCAGTTCTTGGTATAGTCTCCCGGGTCCCGATTGATGACCCCATCCCTATCTAGAAATACAGCTTTGTTCATGTGGTGAATGATGTGAGATATCCAATGACCTGCGAGAAGAAGGAGGAGAACTGCTCCGGTACCATCACCGCGATGAAGGCGATCCCGAAGACCGCCCCCCAGAAATGAGCGTCATGGGCGATCATAGTTCCTCCGCGTTTGCTCATATAACTCTCATACCAGAGATACAGGATCCCCACCAGGAAGGCCGGTATGCCTATAGGAATGAAGAAGAGGTAGAGCGGACTCGTAGGATAGAAGAGGATGAAGACGAACATGATGGATGCCACGGCCCCCGAGGCCCCTAAGGAGTTATACCCGGGATTGTCTTTGTGCTTCATGAAGGCCGAGATACTGGAGGCCACGATACCGAAGAGATAGAGCGTGAGGAAATAGAAACGGCCCATCTCTGCAAAGAGCTGGTCGAAGGTATTCTCCACGATGCCTCCGAAGATGTAGAAGACATACATATTGACCGCCAAGTGAAGGAATCCTCCGTGTACGAATCCATGTGTGATCCAGCGATACCATTCATTACTATGCTTGATATCATAGGCATTGAAGAGCAGCTTGCGCTTGAGATCATAGCGTTGCTCGGCCATGAGGGAGACCCCTGCTGTGACGAGGACCAAGATGGTAGTGAGAGAAAGATCCATACAGCGGACCAATATACTTATCTGATCACGACTATGCTCCCCTCCACCCGGTGGGTCACACCGTTGCTATCCATAACCTGTATCCAGTAGGGATATTCCCCATCGCTCACGGCATAGCCCGATCGGTCGGCTCCGGTCCATCGGGCATCCGGATCGGTGGTATAGAATACCTGCCTGCCCCAGCGGTCATAGACGGTCCATTCGAATCGATCGATGCAATTGCCCACAGTGCGTAACTGATCATTCACACCATCTCCATCGGGAGTGAAGGCCGAGGGTACGAACAGGCTGAAGGGACAAGCTCCCACTTCGATATTCACTGTAGTACGACTCTCGCAACCCAGCGCAGAATGCACGGTCAGTACGACCTCATAGGTGGCCTCGTCCAAGAAAGTATAACTCGTCTGAGAAGAATTGCTGAGCTGTCCCTGCTCGAATACCCACTCGCTCGTGAGACTATTGGCCGTCTCATCGATGAAATCAACGGTCAATGGGGCCTCACCCGCAATGGGATCGGCAAATGCTTGAGCAGTAATTTCCTCCGTCACGATATGGAAGAAGGCCGTATCGGTCCCACAAGCCGCTTCGGCCACCACGTAGTAGTTTCCCGTTTGGGTGAATACCTGCGTATCTGCCACTGCTCCGTCCGACCAGGTGAAGGTCCCATTGCCTGTCACCTGTACTATAGCCTCCTGACCGTTGCATATGGCGAAATCCGGCCCATCGACCAGAGTAGCAGCTGGGATCTCATCCCAAGAGATGATCTGTGAGGTCTCATCCTCACCGCAGTCATTGATGGCTGTGAGAGTGTATTCCCCGGGGGCATCTACCTGCAGTTCCGGTCCGCTGGCAACACCGTTCCAGGCATAGGTCTCCCCTCCCGACCCGCTCAGCTGGATGGTCTCTCCCGGACAGAGCATCACATCAGAGGCCTCGATGCTGGCGACTGGCGCGCTCCCACCATAAAGCACTTCGACCCCATCGGTATCCGTGCCGCATGCATTTTCGGCCTGTACGCTGTAAGAGCCTGAGTCATCTACCGTTATCGTCTCTCCTTGTTCCCCTGAGCTCCAGGTGAATATGCCTTCGCCTTCTGCGGTGAGTATGAACTCCTCCCCTTCGCAGAGGGATATCGGACCACTAGGTTCGATGGTCACCGTTGCTTCCGGGATAAGGATGAGCTGGCTGCTATCGCTCACCGTGGCACATTGATTCTCTACAGAAGCATAGTACCAGCCTTCCTCATCCACCGTGATGCTGGCTCCTGTCTCGTTGGTCGACCATGTGATCTCTCCACCAGAGCCCGTTGCTTGGAGAAGGATACTCCCACCCTGGCAGAAAGTCTCTTCCAGATCATTCAACACGTCCACCTGAGGAGAAGCGATGGATTCGATCTCGATGCTCTCGCTGAAGGTCCCACAGCTGTTGTTGACCGTCACCGAGTAGGTGTCCGGCTCGCTGACCGTGATACTGGGTGCTACAACTCCGGTGGACCATTGGAACAAGCCATTCCCCTGGGCTGTCAGAGTCAGTTCTTGCCCATCACAGATAGCCGTGGGACCATCGGCCGTGATTCCGGTGAGCGCCTGATTCAGATTCTGCACCTGTATCTCATCGCTGATCAGTCCGTTGCAGCCTTGAGCGATCAGGGTAAGTGTGAATTCTGCCGGATCATCTGGCGATGGCGTGTATGTGGTAGCGGTGTTTGAAGGATCTGCGAATTCCCCATTGCCACCTGTCCAAAGAATGTCGGTATACTGCCCATCGACCTGAGCGTTCAAAGCGATCGATTCACCCGGACAGAGGGTGGCATCTGCACCTGCATCGAAAATCGCCTGCTCTACCGGGGCATTGCATCCGTTGTTGTAGTAGCTGGCTGCTCCGTTCCAGGTAAAATCCACGGTGGCTCCGTCTTGCGGGGTATTCGTACCGAACTGATCCACCAGCAGGGAACGGTCATAGGTCACCTCATCCTCGCAATCCTGACCGAAGTTCATCTCCAAGGTGCGCAGATTATTGGAACCGTTGCTCTGATTAGCGAAATGCCCGAAGTAGTTGCCCGGACACTGGAAAACGATGATCAAGGTGTCTGCCAGACCGGCAAAGGAGTTGGATGCCACACACATATCCGTACTGGTTACCACCAGCACATCGCTACCGGCCGGAAGTACTCCATTCTCGTGCTCCACGATATATCCGCAATTCTGGATGGTCGCATTCAGATCGGCCACATGTTGAGCGGTGGTCGCGTTCTGGCATACACCCTGCCAGTCATTGAAACCATTGGGCCAATCAATGGTCATATCGGCCGTGCTGAGGTCATCGGCACCCACCACGAAACGGAACATCTCGTTCTTCCCTTCGCAATTGCAAGCAGGGTCGGATGCATCATCGCAGTTCTGCCCGAGCGCACAGGCATCTACCAAGATACTCTCAATCTCGAAACAGCTGGGAGGAGTTTGCGCCCATGCAGAGGAGCAGAGCATGAGGCTGAGAATGATCAGTTGGCTTTTGGACATCATCACTTAGACAACGTAAAGGTAGGGTTATGCTGAATGACCCGATGTGAAGGCTAGGAAATAAATCAAAGCTTCTTAGATTTGCAGCCCCACATTTTTAACGATGTGAATCGGTGAGGTGGGTGAGTGGCTGAAACCACATGTTTGCTAAACATGCGTGCGGGAAACCGTACCGGGGGTTCGAATCCCCCTCTCACCGCAAAGCAATTGAAAGCCTGGATCAATGATCCAGGCTTTTTTATTCCACACCGAACCGAACTCGTTCGAGTGAAGGGGTGGAATAAAAAAGCCCCATGAGCGCAGCGAATCCGGCTTGAAATTGCTTTGACGATCCCCATTCGGGAAAAGCGACCGAAGGGAGCTAATCCCATTCAAACCGAACCAAACTCGTTCGAGTGAAGACGTGGCTCGACAGAGTCAGGGGATTTTCACCTCCTCCGCATTCGGGTCTTTTTGCTGACCATTGGTGAGAACACGGTCCATCTCACACCCAATTCCTCAGCCAGCTCCTCTCCTGCTTTCTGTCCTTCTTCCATAGTCCTACATCGTTTCAGAATCAATTTCGAGCGATGTCCGGGCTTCAAAAGATAGAGGTCCCATACGCCCTCGCTGTCAGACAGCTCCACCATTCCCCGGCTGTAGGCCCTGAAGCCTTCTCTTCCTCTCAGCAAGGCCATGTCTGAATAGTCGGCATAGGATCTCCATCGGCCGGATCTGAATATGAAATGACTGTATTCCCGGTACTGCTTCTCCTTAGGTCTCACCTGGACTCCGCTCTTGGCGAAGAACAAATAGGCCCCAGCGAGAATGAAGATGGGTCCTACATAGAAGACCTCTGAGATCAGACTGATCAGCCCTCCGAGCATCGCTCCCATACCTAGGATATGCATGTTGGGCGGGAAGAGGCTCCCAAAGGAGAAATCAAGGACTGGGGAACGGCTCATAGGGGAATTCAATGTAGTAAATTCGCAGTCCATTTCAACAGCACTTTACCATGCAAGACGTTTATATCATCTCAGCAGTCAGAACCCCCATCGGAAGTTTCCTCGGAAGCTTGAGCACAGTGCCAGCGCCCCAACTTGGAAGCACAGCCATCAAAGGCGCTCTGGAAAAGGCGAATGTCGATCCCGATCAAGTACAAGAAGTCTTCATGGGAAATGTGATGAGCGCTGGAATGGGACAGGCTCCAGCGCGACAGGCGGCCATGTTCGCAGGCATCCCTGAGGATGTTCCCTGCACCACCGTCAATAAGGTATGTGCATCTGGGATGAAGGCCCTCAGCTTGGCTGCACAGACCATCAAGTGTGGAGATAACGATATCGTAGTGGCCGGTGGAATGGAGAATATGAGCATGGTGCCTCATTATCTCAACGGGCGTAACGCAGTCAAGCTCGGTGATATCAAAGCTGTGGACGGCATGGTCAAGGACGGCCTTACCGATGTGTACAACAAAGTACACATGGGCGTATGTGCCGATAAGTGCGCGACCGAACACAATATCAGCCGTGAGGAGCAGGATGAATTCGCTCTGGAATCGTATCGCAGAGCAGCCGAAGCCTGGAGCGAAGGACGATTCAATGATGAGGTGATCCCTGTAGACGTGCCTCAACGCAGAGGTGAGCCGGTAGTGGTCTCAGAAGATGAGGAGTACAAAGCA
>JABDLZ010000050.1 GCA_013001705.1 Flavobacteriales bacterium | reverse complement strand
GGATTGGATGCCAAGGCACGGGTCAATGTCAATAATGTCTTTGATACCCAGTACATAGCAGAGGCCACGGATAGGATCCGTACGGATGAGAGCTATGATGAATTGCTGGATAATACGCGGGGATGGTTCGGTTTCGGTAGGACTTGGAATACCTCGCTAAAACTTTACTTCTGATCGACTTTAAGAGGTGAAACGTAGAAAGGCCGCTCTGTCAGAGCGGCCTTTTTTCATTGAGATGTAAGCGAAATGACCATCTTTGGCGTCCGCTGCTATTATGACTACCCGTCTCCCCACACTCCTTATCTTCCTTACATGCTCCTTACTGCATTTGGCACAATCCTATCAGCAGATAGAATCAGCCGAGTATGATGCTGGCCAAGACCGTTGGTTGGTTTCCAATGGCTCGAGCATCATCGCGCAAAATGCGCAAGGCGAATTGAGCTTCTTCGGAGATGGAAGTGCATCCCATGGTATGGAGGTGATGAATGGGGTCCTATATGCCATCAGCGGTGATCTCATCAAGGGATATGACCTCATCGATGGGACCGAGGTGTTCAGCCTGGATGTGCCTGGAGCAGGATTTCTGAATGGAATGGGAAGTGACCCCAATACGTCCCGTCTCTGGATCAGTGATTTTGCCAATGACCGCATTTATGAGCTCGATGTGACCGACCATGACAACCCCGTTCTAGACCCAATCATAACCGATACACAATCTACTCCTAATGGTGTGGTCTATGACCCCCTAAATGATCGCGTGATATTTGTGAATTGGGGAAGCAATGCGCCCATAAAGAGTATCGATCTATCCTCAGGTATGATGACCACTATCATTTCAAGTGGTCTGGGGAATTGCGATGGGATCGACATCGATGCCGAAGGGAATTTCTACGTGTCCTCATGGTCTCCGACCCGCATTACGAAGTTCAGCAGTGACTTTACAGAAAGTGAGATCATCTCAGCTCCAGGGCTTTCCAACCCCGCTGATATCAGCTATGGGGCAGAGATCCATACTCTAGGTGTCGCCAATAGCGGAAATGAGACTTTGACATTGATCGAATTCGAGGCGAGTTCTCTAGCCGAGAGGGAAGAGGCTACGGCCATACAGTTGTTTCCTAATCCGGTGAGTTCTGCCTCCCGCATCCGATTCGAGGTCTTGCCCAATGAGCGATGCGATATCCAAGTGGTCGATGGTCAGGGGAGGGTCATCGAAGATCTTCTTCTAGCCGAGGACCAAGTAGGTGCGCACACCTTGCTTTTGAATGGATTGGATTGGGACGCGGGACACTATTATCTTCTCCTATCCTCTGAGATGCGTCAGATTGTTACGCCATTCGTTATTCACTGAAGTCAGCTCTACGTATAAAATCATCGATGATCTTACTTACCGAAGTTGAACTAGCACTGTATAAATGATTTCCATCAATGTACCTGAAAGTGTCCGGTAGCAGGGTCATATCTAGATATGGAAGTTGCTGGTTTTCAACCAGTCTCTGAATCTTTTGCTCGAATTTTGGCATGTACTGACTTTCCAACCTTTTCATAGCCGAAGGAACAGGAAGACGTACTATATAGACCTGGCCTTTATTGCTCAGCGTATCGACCAATTTCTCAAATTCTGAGAATCTAAGATCACTTGGGGCATAGTAAGTCGAGTTGCGCTCATACACTTTCATTTTTCGAACAGTTCGATCGTAAACTGAGATACTGTCCATCGGGATATCGATCTCAAGCCAACCGTCTTCATGAAGAGTGTGATGTGACGGGTGATTTCTGATCTTTCTTAGAATCAATCTACCCCATCCTTTGGGATAGTACTTGAGTAAGTACTCATAATTGGGACAGCAGGACTTACATCCCACGTTGGCTAAACGGGTCTTGGAATCCTTGAATAGACTTTCATCCTCAGGATCTTCAGCGAGCCCACTGATACTCCAAGGGTCAATGGTGAGAACAAACTTTCCTTCTCCCTCACTGAGCTTTATTTTCTGCTCGATTGCTTCTCTATACATCTGTCCATACGGTGAGTGAAGTAAAGTGAAAGAGAAATTGTAGAACGCACCAGAAGCCATGAATTCCGGTCGTACTCCTTGTGCAGCTCTACTGGTTCCAAGTATCAAGTGCTCTTGTTGCGGGGATGTGAATCTCAAGTAGAACGCGTCTGTCTGACCATCAGCAAAAAAACCTGCTAGAAGGTGAGCAATGGCCAATCCTACCAAGTAAAACGATGTTTTCAAATAGAATGAGGTCAAAACGATCAGAACTGAAAATAAATGAATGTCTGTTTATCAAAGGAGCCGAATACGAAAATCAACAAGAGGACCACTACATACATAGATCTACGAGTAATCGCTTTGAATCTAGCTACTTCGAGTCCATGTTCCTGACGCCTATTCAGCCATTCAAATCCAAACATGAATGCGATACACGCAAATAATGTGGACGTTGGAATAAAATAAAGAAAGCTGACAATTTGATGGTAGGAAGCAGGGAACTCTGTAAAAATACGCTCCAAAAAGACTAAGGCCTCATGTACGGATTCTGCTCTGAAGAAGACCCAGGCCAAATTGGTCAAGGTGAAAGTGACGAAGACTCCACGCAGTTCTCTCCAACTTGGGATAATTCCTGATGAAGCGATATCATCCAGATTGGTGCGGTTCCGGTCAGAAAGCAATAGAGGTAGGAAGAAGATCGCATTCAATGCTCCCCAAACGATGAAGGTCCAATTGGCCCCATGCCAGAAGCCGCTGACAATGAAGATGATCATGGTATTGCGCACCTTCATCCATCGCCCACCTCTGGATCCACCTAGAGGAATGTAGAGGTAATCCCTGAACCAAGTAGAAAGTGAGATATGCCACCTTCTCCAGAATTCTGCGATATCCCTAGAGAAATAAGGGAAGGCGAAGTTGCGCATAAGATCGAATCCGAATAGACGTGCACAACCGATAGCGATATCACTATATCCTGAGAAATCACAATAGATCTGGAAGGTGAAAAGAAGGGCTGCGATAGCCAACATATACGGTTCTGCACTTCCGATATCAGCATACACCTCATTCACGATGATGGCGCAATTATCTGCGATGACCACTTTCTTGAAGAACCCCCATAGCATCTGTCGCATGCCATCCTCGGCCCGCCTTCTGTCAAAGGTGCGAGGGGTTTGGAATTGAGGCAATAGGTTGGACGCACGCTCGATCGGCCCGGCAACAAGCTGGGGGAAGAAACTCACAAAGGCCAAGAAGGAGAGGGGGTCATTCGTTGGCTGAAGACGCCCCCGATAGATGTCCAAGGTATAGGAGAGAGTTTGAAAAGTGTAAAAGCTGATCCCTACCGGTAGGATGATGTCCAGACCGCGCATTTCCAAGGGTTGACCGAATAGGGTGAAGGCCTGGGCCAGGTTGTCCAAGAAGAAGTTATAGTACTTGAAGAACCCCAAAAATCCAAGATTGACGCATAGGCTCAGGATCAAGAGTGCTTTGCGCTTCGGTCTGTGTTCTGTGCGGGCCATGCGCAGTCCGAGGGTATAGTCCAGAAGCGAACTGAATAGGATAAGCGATAAGAATCTCCAATCCCACCAACCGTAGAAGACATAACTCGCTACAAGCAGCCAAGCATTCTGGCTTCGAACACGCGAACTACCTATCATCCAATACACTGCGAAGACCAGTGGTAGGAAGACTGCGAATTCTATGGAATTGAAAAGCAAAGGAATCCTCTTGGTGACATGCAAGTATAGCTCAACAGCTCGTTGTGTATAATGACCTCGACCGTTTTGGTCGAGAATTTGTTCTAGACCTAGATTAGAAGGTTATATGCGAGCGCTAACAACATATCTCATTGCCGGTGTTTTTCTGCTGTCGGGAATCACAGCAGCATCACAGGCCAATCTCCTGAAGCGCTACGCAGACCCCCCTTTCATCCAGGCCGACTCTGATTGGGTGGATGAGACCCTCGCCCAAATGAGCCTCGAAGAGCGCATCGGTCAGCTGTTCATGGTGGCGGCTTATTCCGCAAAAGGTGCAGACCATGTTGCTGAATTGGAGGCTTTGATCACCGAGCAACACATCGGAGGATTGATCTTCTTCAAAGGGGGTCCTGCACGTCAGGTCCACTTGACCAATCATCTGCAAAGCATTTCTCAGGTGCCCCTGCTTATAGGAATGGATGCCGAGTGGGGTCTTGCCATGCGGCTGGACAGTACCATACACTATCCCTATCAGATGACCCTCGGTGCCATACGCAACGATACCATCATCTATCAGATGGGTAAGGTCATCGGAAGGCAATTGGACCGCATAGGAGTACACGTCAATTTCGCTCCGGTGGTCGATGTCAATAACAACCCGGATAACCCGGTGATCAACTACCGATCTTTTGGAGAACAACCGGTGAATGTCGCCCGCAAGGGAAATGCCTATATGCAAGGGCTACAAGCGGTGGGTGTCATGGCCAATGCCAAACACTTTCCCGGGCATGGCGATACCGATACGGATTCACATCATGCATTACCTATCGTATCGCATGACAGAGCACGGCTGGATAGTTTGGAACTCTTTCCCTTCCGTCAATTGGCCAATCGAGGCCTATCCAGTATGATGGTGGCCCACCTCTACATGCCACAGATCGATTCTACCCCACACCTCGCCACTACGCTTTCTCCCAAAGTGGTCGATGAACTCTTGCGTGAAGACTTGGGTTTCAAGGGCCTTGTTTTTACAGATGCCTTGAACATGAAAGGAGTGGCCAAGTACTGGAAACCCGGTGAAGTGGACCTCAAGGCCCTAGTAGCCGGCAACGATGTGCTTCTATTCCCTGAGGATGTACCTCGAGCTGTGGAAATGATCCAACAGGCGATCGCAGATGGAGTTGTGGATAGTGCGGTGATCGATCAGCGGTGCAGACGAATTCTGCAAGCCAAGGCATGGTGTGGTCTGAACGAATGGCAAGAGATAGAGAGCGATGACCTGTACGAGTCACTGAATTCTGCTGCTGACAGACGACTGAATGAGATCCTCTATGAGCGAGCCTTGACCTTGGTGAAGAACGAGAAGAATATCCTGCCAGTGAGTCCAGCCGATAGGGATAGCATTGCCTATCTATCCATAGGTGCAGAGCTGAATAATGCCTTTCATCTCAAGCTCAAAGAGCGCGGAATTCAGAAAGCTTACAGCATCTCCCATGCACCATCAGCAGATCGTAGGAATCGGATCATCCAAGGGCTCTACGGAGTCAAGAAGGTCATCATCTCGATAGACGGAATGGGAAGAAGCCCCAAGGATAACTTCGGGCTTTCCCGTTCAGAATTGCGCTTCATCGAGCAGATCGCGGGTCAACATGAAACAGCAGTAGTGTTACTTGGCAACCCCTACAGTCTGGCAGATATCACCAGTATGCAGGGTATTGAAGCTATCCTGGTGGCTTATGAAGGAAATCCGATCACTCGGGTGAAGTCGGCAGAGGCAGTGTTGGGTCGGCTGGATATCACCGGCAGGCTTCCGGTCTCCATAGGTGATCACTTCTCTGCAGGGACCGGACTGATCTATCACTCCCATAGATTGAAGCGTGCCTTACCAGAAGAACTCGGACTCAATGAAGGTCAGTTCCATGCCATAGACAGCATAGCCATGGACGGTGTAGAGAAAGGGGCTTACCCTGGATGCGTGGTGATGGTGGCCAAGAACGGCAAGGTCATCTACGAACGGGCCTTTGGATCACATACCTACGAGAATAAACGCCCTACTGAATTGGATGATATCTATGACATTGCTTCCATTACCAAGATCGCATCTACTGGGGCAGCACTTATCCGCTTGGTAGAGGAAGGCAAGGTGGATATCGATGGTACATTGGGTGACCATTTGCCCAATATTCCGGACACCTCCGTCTATCATGACCTTTATCTGAGAGAGGTCCTGACCCACCAGGCCGGCCTGGTCCCTTGGATCCCCTTCTACACGACCACACTGAAGAACGGCAAGGTCGACCCCGAGCTCTACCAGCAGAAGCGGTCACGTACCTATGATATCGAAGTGGCCAATAATCTATACATGCATAGGGGTCAGTCCGATACCATTCTCACACGTATCCTCGATACTCGATTGCGGAAAGAGAAGAATTACAAATACAGTGATCTGGGCTACTATTTCATGAAGGCCATAATCGAGGAAAAGGCCGATATGAGTTTGGATGAATACGTACAGCAGGAGTTCTATGGCCCGATGGACCTGAACTCGATGGGCTATCTACCGCTCAAACGATTCGACAAGGACCATATAGTCCCTACAGAATACGATCTCTATTACCGCATGCAGTTGCTTCAAGGCCACGTGCACGATATGGGTGCGGCCATGCAAGGAGGTGTGGGTGGCCATGCGGGACTATTCAGCAATGCAGAGGACCTTGCAGCCATGATGCAGATGTTCCTCAATGGAGGGACTTACGGAGGTCAGCGGCTGCTGAATGATAGCTTGATCAACGAATTCACTCGCTGTCAGTATTGCACCGGGGACAGAGAAGAGAACCGAAGAGGAATTGTCTTCGATAAACCCAATAGACATGGAGATGAAGGGCCTACTTGCGATTGCGTGAGCTTTGAGAGCTTTGGGCACAGTGGATTCACCGGTACGCTCTCTTGGGCGGATCCAGAGGAGGACATGGTCTACATTTTCCTATCCAACCGTGTCTATCCCTATATGAAGAATAAGAAGTTGATCACCATGAATATTCGGACCAAGATCATGGAGGTCATCTATGAAGCTTTCGCTCAGCAGGAGACCTCCTACTTAGGAGAGCCCATGGACCTGGGTATGGTGGAGGAGCAAGAAAATGAGCTGAAAAAAAAGCCGACCCTTAGTGAAGGCCGGCCTTAAGAGTCAATATCTATTATTCCTCTTAGTACCAGAGATTTATAGTAAACAAAGAGATGGCGATCGTGATGATGGCAATAAAGGTCTTGGTGCTCAATAACTTCATGATGATAGTGGTTTGTAGTTGTGAATCAATAAGCTGAAGAAAGCCCCACATATGTACCAAATAAGGTCCAGTGGGTCATATGTTCCCTGCAATATATTTATTTTTTGAGCAAATTCGTTTGCAAGAGGAATAGTGATAGCTATGCCAAGCATGAAGACAGCCTCCCTATTCCATTGACCATCATAGATGATCAACATGGCGGATGCGAAACTATATGACCAGATGCCATCCGGAAGATGATTATAGATCCATGCTGGAGAGTTCCAATCAACATGTCCTTTACTTCCAGTCCATTTCTCAATAAGTCGGTTGAAGAACATATCCCTATCAGTGAAATAGTAAAAGATCAATACCCCGATGATAAGGGGAAGAAGCACGTGGATGAACACGCGCAGCATATCAGCTCGGCTGACTTTCATGTCTTGAAGGTAGTACTAAGGCGCTCTTCTTTGAACCTAGTCACTAGGGGCACCCTCATATATAGAATTCATCCATTAAAACTTATCCCGCTTAGAAAGATGATGACCAGGATAGTGGCGAGTA
>JABDLZ010000049.1 GCA_013001705.1 Flavobacteriales bacterium | reverse complement strand
ACCCGGGACCGGATCATCGAAGGCATCGAATCCAGAGGAGTGAGCGTCAATGTGCATTTCATTCCGTTGCCCATGCTCACTGCCTACAGAGAGCGGGGCTATCGCATAGAGGATCATCCCCGGGCCTATGACAACTTCTCGCGGGTCATCACATTACCCATCTACTATCAATTGAACGATGAGCAAGTAGAGACAGTGATCCGTGCTGTCAAGGAAACCGTGGACGAAGTGTTCGCATGATCAAGCGACTCTTCGATATCATTTCTGCACTTCTCGGGCTGGTCCTCTTGTCTCCCCTACTTCTGGTCATCGCTTTGGCCATTGGTGTGAAGGATGGAGCCCCGATATTATTCAAGCAAACACGTATAGGGCGTCAAGGCGACCCCTTTACGCTTTATAAGTTCCGCACTATGCGACCGGATAGCGAGTCCTCGGGACAATTGAGTGTGGGCGAACGGGATCCGCGCGTCACCGATATCGGTCATGCCTTGAGGAAGACCAAACTGGATGAACTTCCCCAACTCTGGAATGTGCTCAAAGGAGACATGAGCGTTGTAGGGCCCAGGCCCGAGGTGCCCAGATATGTGGATCTGTATTCCGAGAAGGAGAGAAAAGTTCTACAGGTACGACCAGGGATCACCGATGCCGCTTCTCTGGCCTATTTCAACGAAAGTGAAATGATGGCCGAACACCCCGATCCGGAGCGCTACTATATCGAAACGATCATGAAGGATAAGCTCCAGCGGAATCTGGACTACCTGGAAAAGCGAACCTTTTGGTCGGATATGGGTATCATATTCAAGACCATCAGCCGAATATTCCAGTAAATGGACAAAGGAGAACGACTTATCAAGAAACCGGTCTACCCGGGTGGCCGTAAGGCCATGGACACTTTCATCAAGTCTCATCTGAAGTACCCGGCAAAGGCCCTTGAAAAGAAGATATCCGGTACCGTAGCGGTGGTGATCGACATCGATGGCAGCGGTCATGTGCTGCGCGGACGGGTGAAGAAAAGCCTCGGGCACGGCTGTGATGAGGAGGCTGTGCGCGTCTGCAAGCTGCTAAAATTCAAGACCGCTGAGAAACGGAAGAACCGTAGGATCACCTTTCACCGAACGATCAATATCCACTTCCGGCCACCCTCCAAGAAAAAGATTCCTAAGAAAGCGGAGTCATCCCATACTTCGGGGATGCAAGTGGTATATACCTACGTTCCAACAAAGAAGGAATCATAAAAAATGGCCTTGAGCTCAATGCCCAAGACCATTCTTAAAATCTCTATTACCCCCTTATTCAGGCACCTCTTGATGTCAATTCTTCGATGAAGGATATCTTCCCTTCTACCCAAGACTCTTCGGTCCTCTTCAAGTCCATCTCAGAGAGCAGTACCAGATAATCCTGTGCTTTTACATACTCCTGCTTGAAAATGTAGGTCTCGATGAGGTTCTTGTAAAGTGACTGCATGATCTTGCTGTTGATCCGGGCCTTTTTGTCGTTCTCATCGCCTTCAGCCAGCGCATTGCTCCAGATCTCCATGGCCTCTGCCAATTCAGCCTTCCCATCGCTACTACCGATAGGCCTTAGACCACGCTTGGCCAGTTTAGCCGCCTTTTCCAGGTCATCATGGTCTCCCTTGTTCTTAGGAAACCGAATGATCATTGAGGTAGGCACCTGCACGTATCCATAATTATCGTTGATGTAGGTATTAATACGGCTCAGGATGTCACCGATATCCTTCTTCTCCAGGTCAAGGAGGTTCGGTGAGGTCTTAGAGACATGCGTCACATACTCTCCGGTTCCTTCGAAGATGTCATTGTGGACGGTCTGACCTTCGAATTCGAGGGTCAAGCGTGTAGGTCGCTTGATCGGGGTTTGGTATTCATAGACCACCTGATCCACATATTGCTTGGTCTCCTTGTTATAGACACGCTTCTTATTGGCAACACGCTCTGTGCTTCCAGCATCGAAATTGCCCATCTCCACTGTACCGACCAAGGCCTTATCAGTGCCTTTTTCGAATCCTTCGACTGACAGATACGTGTCTGCTAGTACGCCTTCCTTGTAGATGATCGCGCTATCGAAATCAGGCTCTATATATCTTGGCTCTGCTGGCTTGACAAAGACCCCCGGTTTACGCGGCATCTTCAATTCTGGGCGTTCTTCGGCAGCCAAACGCTCCAATTTGGAGAGTTGCTGGAATGCCTCCTGCTCGATACGATAATTCTCTTGGGCCAGTTCGACCTCTTGATCGTAGTTGGCCACACGCTCGTCATGAATACGCTGTGCTTCGGCTACCTTCTCGGGATAAGCCGCCATGGCATCATCATACTGTTGTTGAGCATAGTCAACTAATCCATCGGTATTCTCAGGATAAGGTGTGATGACTGTGAAGTTGTAAGAAGCCAGTCCTTCAAGTGGCTGAAGGGGCGGACGGGTGTATTCGTATTTGACTACATCCTCTTCTATTTTCTGTGTGAAACCTGATATCACAAGGGTGAGGGACATCAGGAACATTGCTGTACGTTTGAATTCCATGGATAATGGTCTGAAAAATTTTTAGGGCGCAAAAATAAGCTTTCAAGACTAAAGGTAGATTATACCATAAGCCTATGGACGAAGAGTCCTCAAAAATGGCTGCCGGTCAAGAACCGAGCTTCTCCACCAGAGCGAGAATGCGATTCAAGGTCTGCTGCACATCGAGATTGGAATTATCGATGAGCAAGGCATCTTCTGCCTGCATGAGGGGACTGACCTCGCGTTGAGAATCGATCAGATCGCGTTCTAGCAGATTGTTGATCACCTCATCCATGCTCAGTTCAACACCCCTTTGCTGTAGCTCTGCCCATCTTCTGCGTCCACGCTCCTCGATACTGGCGGTGAGGAATATCTTGAGATCAGCATGAGGAAAGACCACCGTACCGATATCCCGGCCATCCATGACCACACCTCCCTCCTTTCCGATGGCGCGTTGTATCTCCACCAGCTTCTCACGCACTTCTGGAATGGTAGATACCGGACTGACCACTTGGGAGACGCGCATATTTCGGATCAGCGGTTCTACCTCGATCCCATTCATATACAGGGACACTGATTCTCCGATACGCTTATAGCCGATGTCGATCTTCTCCAATTCCTCCACGAGTCCCTCCCGATCCACTGTACGACCTTCGGCCAGATCCCTATCCAAGGCAAAGAAGGCGATGGCCCGGTACATGGCACCCGAGTCGATGTAGATGTAGTCCAGTTCCTTGGCCAGTAGCTTGGCCACCGTACTCTTACCACAGGCCGAATGGCCATCGATCGCTATAGTCAGGTTCTTCCTCATTTCCGGTCGACTAAAATACGTTGTATCCCTCGGATCCAATTGGTCATGATGGTCTTTCCTTGCGGGGTGAGAATCGATTCGGGATGGAACTGGACCCCGTGGATAGGAAGCTCTTTGTGACGGAGTGCCATGATATGTCCCGCATCGTTCTTTGCTGTAATGAGCAACTCTTCATGTGGGAATCCTTCTTCAGCCACTACCCAGGAATGATAATGACCGATGAGAAAAGGAGAAGAAATCCCCTTAAAGAGAAGGTCCTCCTGCAGCGCTGTACACTCTGAAGGCTGCCCGTGGATGACCTGAGGTAGATTCTCCAACCGGCCTCCAAAGAACTCAGCGATCGCCTGATGTCCCAAACAGACACCTAGTATAGGTAATCGATCGTGGTACATCTCGATGACCTCCATGAGTCTGCCCGACTCTGCGGGTAGGCCCGGACCCGGAGACAGGATGATCCCATCATAGTTCGCCAGATCATCCACCTCCACCTCATCATTGCGGATGACCACCACCTTATCCACCCAGGGCTCCGCATAGTGATGCAGGTTATAGGTGAAACTATCGTAGTTATCGATGATGGCAATACGCATATCCGATGCAAAAGAAATACTCGAAGCAAGGTAGGGAGCGGATCGATTGCTATTTTTCAGCAAAAGACGTGTATGAAGCAGATCATCCGGACCTCACAGGCACCTGACCCCATCGGTCCATACAGCCAAGCCGTACGTTATGGCGATATGTTATTCTTGAGTGGCCAGATCGCCATAGATCCTAATAGCGGTGAACTGGTGATGAATGATATCACCCAAGAGACCGAGCAGGTGATGGAGAACATCAAAGCGGTGCTTGAAGAAGCAGGAGCAGATTTCTCCCAGGTCATCAAGACCAGCATCTTCCTGAGCGATATGAACGATTTTCCCAATGTCAATGCCGTGTACGGACGCTATTTCGACAGCGATTTTCCAGCCCGGGAGACCGTGGCCGTACGTACCCTTCCCAAAGAGGTGAATGTGGAGATCTCCATGATCGTAGGAATGGGAGGCTAAGAAGGGTCACGCCCCTCTGACCAGAATGTCTAGACCCAGATTTCCACGGATTCAGAATATCCCTTTCTTCCACCGTTTCCAATAGGCACCTGAGCCCCGACTGAACTCTAGTTCGTATTGGTAGTAGAGCATGTCGTCACTTGGTCGCAACTCTTTGACGATGAGCATCTTGCGTGACTTTAGCAGAAGGCTCAGTTCATTGCGTGTAATGAGTGCATCGGCATCTCCTTCTACGTACTGCCCATCTATTCCGAGTATCTGCATACCTGGACGTACACCCGCCTCATAGGCCATACTCTCCGGATGGACTCCGATCACCTTGGGTCGATCGCTGCTATCCGTACGGATGCCATAGTCACTGGCCAATATGTCTATCTTCTGCTTGCTGTACTTGATCCCGATGCGCTGCAGGGCCTTCTCCAATTCTTTCTCATATCCCACCGCGCGGTCGATGAGTTGGGCATAGATGCGCTTGGCCTCTTTGCCCAGAATTTCTTCCAGATAGCGCAGAAAGTCCTTTTCCTGATAGCCTCTACCCTTCTTCTTGCATTGCTGGTAGAGTCTGCGCATGACCGTGTCCAGACTCTTTTGGCCTTTGGTCCTGCGCATGATACTCACATCTAGGATGAAAGCGATGAGCGCGCCCTCGGTATATATACTCACCCGCCTCTCTGGGATAGACTTCCCATACCCATCCACCCATGTATCGAAGGAACTTTCCCTCACCGAGTGATTGAAGCGACCGAAATTGGCCACGTGCCGATCCAGGTGGGTCTTGATCTCCTTTAAAAAGAGCTCATCACTCATGGCCCCTCCTTGCCAGAGCTTGAGATCGCCTTGATAGGTGGTCACTCCCTCGATGATGTAGCCGATGCGGTGATAGTTCTCCTGTGTGAAGTCATAGGGCCACATGGACTCCGGACGCATGTACTTCACATTCCAGGTATGGTAGAACTCGTGGGAGGAGACGGCCAGCAGGTCTTCATAGATGTTCTCTTTGAACAACTGCCGCGAAGGCCCCAGCGTGATGGTGGTCCCCCACTCGTGTTCCACTCCGTGATAGTAGCGATGTGGAGTAGCTTGAATGAGGAAGGTATAGCGATCGACCGGACAGTCCTTGAAGGCCTTCTTCTGAATGCCGATGAATTTCCGGAAATCGCTCTCCAAGCGTTTCTTCTCATAGGGCACATCCCCTTGCACTGCCACTTCGAACTGTATGCCGCTGGCCTTGAATCTATGCTGGATGAGATGAGCAGAACTGACAAAGGGACTATCATACCACTCATCCAGATCCTTGCAGCGTATAGCGCCATCCACCATCGGCTGCATACCGGAGTAGCGGAACTCAGGTGGCACAGACAGAGTGGCCAGCACTTCGGCTTCCATCTCTCCCTTGATGTGCATGCAGCAATTGACAGGATTGACATAGAGTTGCTGCTCATCCACATAGCTGGAACCCGCGTTGATGGTATCTGCAAAGTAGCTGTAGCTCACCCTGATCCTACCCTGCGGGCAGTTCGGTACGGTCCAGGTATCCCGATCGGTCTTGTGGAAGTCGAGATGGCGTTTACCGGCCTGTACCTGGAAGTCAAGGATGTTGGCGGCAAAGTCAGCCCGTTCATATCTACCGGGGCGCCATGCCGGAAGGACAAGGTCCACCTTTCCTTTCTTGCGATTCTTGAATTCGATCTGGATTCCGATCAAGTGCTGCTGAGCTCGATCGATAGAGAAGATATACTGGATCTGCATGGGGTCGAATGTATACTAAAGAAAAAAGCCCTTCCGGGTGGGAAGGGCTTGAATTCGATAGGCTATTGTGGATCACTCCTCTACGTAGTAGTAGATCTCGGTGAGCCACTTGGCGGTGTCCGGTTCGCTCATGGGGTCGGTGACGTAGTGCTCGACCACCGGTCCATTCTGGTTCAGTCCATTGGCTTTGATGTAATCATCCATGGCATAGTGTGCGCCCTCTAGCCCTTCATAGGCTCCCATGTGCACCACTTTGGCCGCCTTGCCTTGTGGAAGGGTGACGGTCTCATAGCCTTCAATTCTGATATCGGAATCAGCTACGGGAATGGCCGCACACATATCGGTCTCGCCTTTTTCCTCATCCCAGGAATAATAGATACCACTAGGCATCCCGGCCGGCTCATTTCCACTGGCACCGAGCGCTGTATAGATGGCCGGCATGTGGGTGGCGTAGAATTCCTGCATATTTTCGAACTTGACCACTTCGCGCTTGAGCACATAGCTCATAGGTGGTTTCTCCTGCAGTCCGAAGGAATAGCCGGAATCTGCGAGTTCGGCCTTGGCCTTCTCCCGCTCGGCTGCCTTCTCCTCAGCGATGGCTTCGATATTTTCCAGTCCTTTCTCGAACATCGGACCTACCATGGCATCCATATCCATTCCTATCATGGACATGGCGCGGCCCATGAAGTTGTTCTCTCCTTTGAATCCCTGTGTGAGCTTGGTGCCTCCATTCTCAGCGTCTTCCAGCACCATATAGCCTTGGGAGGTGGATTCGAAGGGTTCGATGAATCTCAATTCGGTCTCCACCAGTTCATTGGGGACCACCTTGGTCAACTTCTGCTCTCCTACTCCGCTATTCTCCGACTCCCAGCGTCTGTATGATCCGATCTCATCATCGTTTCCATGAATAGTGACTTCCATGGTCTCATCATTCTCTTTCCAAGGGTCCCATGCGACCATGTTGGATAGGTTGGATACCTGATCATAGACGATGTCCTTAGGAGCATCGATGACCGCGGTACGACTGACATCATAGGTCTTAGGACCTAGCATGCCCAGCACGATGACCAATAGGATAAGGATGGCCACCACGAACAGTATGATTTTCAACACTTTCATTTGCAAGAGCTTATAAGGTTCGATTCAAATATAGATACAAGTATACACGAAGTGCCCGTGCCGATAGAATAGTTCCGATCAACGCAACATGACGAAACGCCCTACCCGCTCGATGACCTCTGCATTCTTGACCGCTTTGATCTTGTAGGAATAGTATCCATCCGGGGCGAGGTACTGACTACCTGTAGCCGTTCCATTCCATCCCAGACTGGGAATCTCCGATCGGAAGACCTCCCCTCCCCAGCGGTCGTAGATGAGCAACTCATAGCGCTCAGGGACGAAGGTGAGAAAGGGCTTGAAGGTCTCATTGACATTGTCCTGATTGGGTGTGAAGGCCGTGGGAACGTAGATGATGACATCATCCCGCACAAGCACATTGCTGCAATAACTGTCCTCGCAGCCATTGGCGGCCATGACTTCCAGACAGACGAAATAGGTGTCTTCCTTGGCCGGGAATTGCACGACCGGTTCTTCTTCATTGAAATTCCCTACATCAGGTATGATCCACTCATAGGTGACGGCATTGACCGAGTTATTGATGAATTCGGCCACTGCCGAGGTCGTGAGGATGGGATTCTCCTTGAGCTCGAAATCAGCAATAGGCACTTCATTCACACAGGCTGCTGCAAATAGCGTGTCGCGTGCCTCACAACCGACACCATTGGAAGTAGCGAATACGATATCATAGCAGCCGGGCTCGGTGTAGTTATGCAGGGGATTGCAGACCGTGCTGGTACCCCCATCCCCGAATTCCCAGAAGCAGGTGGTAAATCCCGGAGCGATGGTCGTATTGGAAAATTGCACATTGAGCTGCCCACAGGCCTCGTTGTTATCCATATCGAAGGTGGCCACAGGCACCAGTACCACCGTGACGTCCACAAAGGCTGTATCCTCCACTGGGCAGGGATTCCCATTCAGATCGTTATCCACGATGTACTTATAGACCCCAGGCGCATCGCTGGCCGGGTCGAAGGGATTGGTAAAGGGTACATCCGCAGGGTCGAGCCATGAACCACCCGTGATGGGAGCTCCATCGAGTCGCTCGAAAAGATCGACCGGACCTTCATTCTCACAAAGGGTAACATCGGTATCATCACCGGCATCACATTGGGCATGCAGGCTTATGGAGAATCCTAGAAAAGTAAAAAGCAGTGTGGAGAAGAGACGTGCATTCATGCCACAAATGTACATGCCTCTCTTCAGGAAATGACCGTGCTAAAAATCGCGATATGAAGATTCCCAGTGGATATCTCAGGTACGAGAACGCAAGAAATGGATACCCAAGAAGAGCCAAGAAGCGATGAGCAATACTCCTCCCAACGGAGTGATGGGTCCCAACCATTTGAATGCACCATCAGGAAGTAGGAGTCCACGGGTGCTGAGCAGGTAGATGGAGAAGCTGAAAAGCAGCATGCCTATGTGCATGGTATTCCATTGGATACGCAGCTTCATCGGGGCATCCCAAAGGGCGAGGATGAGCAGCGCGAGGCTATGATAGATGTGATAGCGCACTCCGGTCTGAAAAGAGGCCAGCGAATCGCCCGAAAGCTCGGCCTTGAGGAAATGTGCGCCCAAGGCACCTAGGCTGACCGCAAGGGCCAGATGGAAACATGCAATGGCTGCTCTCCGATTCATACCACAAAGAAAAACCCCTTTCTGGATCGCTGTCCAGAAAGGGGCTCCTGTTCCTCTTTTTCTCTTTAGATCAGCGCTTGCTGCGCTTCTCCATTTCTTCGTTGAAGATCTCTTTGAACTTCTCGTAGTCGTAGTCGATCTTGAGGATCTCATCCTTGCTCAAGGATTCGTTGTAGTCGGCCACGATGTCCTCACCGCTCAGCTCGAGGGCGATGTAGTACTTGTACTTACCGGTGGCATTCACCATGACCGGCTGAGAACAAATGGTCTTCACTCCCACCAATCGCTGTTCGATGATCTCACGGGTCAATCCCTCGAATCGCTCTTCTACCTCCTCCCGGTTGTTGTACTCCCGAGAGTTGACGTAGTTGTCCACTACCCCTTGGATGGTGGTCTGTAGGCTCGAAGCGAGATCGGCCCGTGCGTTGGCCATGGCCTTTTTCTTGGCAGTGGCCTGATCGGTGCTCTCGCCCAGTGCATTGGCTCTGAAGAACTTCTTGTCACTGAAGTACTCAGGTCCTGAGCAGTATTCTTTGATCGCTGTCTCTCCTACTGGAGGAGCTTTCTTCTCAGCAAGCTTTTTCTTCTTGCCGCATCCTGTGCCTATCACCATCGTCCCAGCTACTAGGACCATCATCAAGGTCTTGCCGAAGTGGAGTTGTTTTGTTCTCATAGTCTTCATGTGTGTATTCGTCATAGGTAATTTCAGAAACTGTGCCAAAGTCAGAAAAGCGCGTGTATCAAGGGCTCCAGAAGCTTTTCATCGATCTGCTCAGCACATTTCTCCAGTGAAAGTGTATGTGCATTCTCCAAAGAATTGTGTACTCCCTTGACGGATTCAAGTCTAGTGCTATTCACCGTGGCTCCTTGGGCATCGATGGCGATGATATCCACATCGGTATACACGATATGGAATTGCTGGGTCATCCCACCATCCCGACTCATGGAGCGGCATACGATGCGATAGGCACTTCCTGATCCATCATCCACGGGTATCTGGAAATCTGTTAGTCCTCCTACAATAGCAGAGCGCAATCCGGGTGCCGTACCCTGCTCTCCATTCAAATCGGAATGGCTCACCTCGATACTCACATCAGGGTATTGGGTATAGATATCCAAGAGGGCGATCTTGGGTCGAAGGACCTGCTCCAGAAAGGCCATCCCTTCCCTACGTACCTCCTTGCGCAGATCTTTGAAGGGGTCCATCTCGATACTCAGTATACTGTGCTCCGACCCCTGTGGGCGGAGGGTAAGGGTGAGAACATCGGTCTCGGTCTTCTCCTTGCGTTCCTTATCGAATCGATAGGCAAATGGCTGAGGGGTGGTCGTCTGGGTGCCGAGCACACTTCGTGCTTCCAGTCGGTGACGGAAATCGTTGGAGCTGTTCAGATAGACCTCTTGAGAATTCAGGTCTATATCCAAGTCTTGCGTGAGCTGCAGCAATTCATCCATGGCCACTCGGTCTACCTGTATACCATCCTTCGTATTGACCTCTCCCCAATGCGGACGCATCTCCTTCAGGGCCAAGACATACTGCTGAGCAGCGAGTCCCACTGCAGCACTTTCTCGCGCGGTACGGGCTGCAGAGAGCATCTGAAAGGCGCGTTCCATCGCCTCTTGCTTGCGCTGGGCCTTGATCTGCTCGTAGAGTTGCTTGTCCAGGCGATAGTACACCCAATAGTATTCCTCGTTCTGATAGTCATCCGTGACCTCGAATCCCTCCAAGCGCAGATTGCTGCGAGTGATGATGGATTCGCTGAAGGACTCGGTGAGCATATCGTTGCGCTCGAGGGTATGCAATAAGGAATTGGAGGTGACGGTGACATCGATCTCCGTGGCCATATCGTTCAATGCATTCCTGCGTGCAATGGCTTGATACTCCTCAGGAGCGCCCCGTTTACTGGCTTTTCCGATACCGATGTATTCGAAACTGGAGATGGGACGGTCGGTCACCCAGAAGGGGGCATCGATCATCTGTTCTTCCAAGCTCGTGACCATCTCCTTCTGAGAGCCGCAAGCCACCAGTATGAGGCACAACGATATGTAGATCAACGACTTCATCCTACTGCAGGTAATCATCCACTTTATAGGCGATAGCATCTCCTACTTTACCGAAGGTGCGATCGGTGAGTTCACCAATGGAAGTCGGTTCTTTGCGTGCGCTGGTCAGTGAACGCAGTTCATTGACTGCCGAGCGTCTGAGATAGGGTTTGTCCTCCCGCTCTGGGAAGAGACGACTGGCATTGCCCTTGTAGGTCACCCAGTGCACATCGTCATTCATTTCTCTTTCTACCACCTCTGAGAAGAGTACTTCAGAGGTCTCTAGATGGAGTAACTTGACATTGAATGAGAGGTAGACCTTGTTCCGCTTGCGGAACTCATAGTATTTGACCGGACGATAGCGGGTGCGCTCTACCTCCTTGCCATCCTCGCCTTTCTCCTTGACCGTATAGCTCTCATAGCCTCGCTTGATCTCCTGTTGCAGATCACCTTCCTCCTCACGATAATCCATCACTTGTCCGATGAGCAGTGCTTCTGCCCCGGTCAGGTTTCCTACCTCCAGCACATCCGCATCACTGATAAGGCCGCTGAGGGAGATATTCTGTTGCTCCAGGATATCATCCAAGTGTTGTCTGTCCACGATCTTCAAGAAGGGATTCTGCAGACCGGTCAGGCTGTTGAGGGTATATGCCTCCAGTTTGGTCTTCAGATTACGGCTGCGGATGTTCCCCTCGATGGGCATGATGGCCACCACAAAGGTCCCCATCTCACGTGCGACCGCCATTCTTTCTGGACAGTCTTTATAGGCCGCATCCCGATTAATGATGCTCAGGTATTCCCGATAGGCATCGCGGTACTGGCCGGCATCCATGAAGTTCTG
>JABDLZ010000048.1 GCA_013001705.1 Flavobacteriales bacterium | reverse complement strand
GTCCTTCTCATGGTCTGTGAGCGGGAGGATAGTTTCGGTGAGAAGGACATCTACATTTCCTTCTATGATGAATTCGAGGAGACATTCAGCAAACCCTTGAATATAGGACCACAGCTGAATACCGCGGGCAATGAGGTCTCGACTTTCATTGCCGGAGATGGATCCATCTATTTCTCCAGCGATGGACATCCGGGCTATGGAGACAATGACATCTTCCTTGTGCGCAAGCTGGACGATACCTGGCTCAACTGGAGCGAACCCATCAATCTCGGCAAGGGCATCAACACTCCCGATTGGGATGCATACTTCACCATACCAGTGACTGGTGAGTATGCCTATATGGTATCCAGTAAGAGCGGATATGGGAGTAGTGATATCTTTCGGGTGAAAGTGACTGAGAAGGCCCGTCCAGAGCCTGTGGTATTGGTCAAAGGTCAAGTGCTCCATGCCAAAACACAGGAACCCATAGAAGCACGCATTACTTATAGTGACCTGAGTGATGATACCGAATTGGGTATTGCTTATTCCGATAAGAAGACTGGTAATTATCAAATAATCCTGCCGCATGGAAAAAGGTATTCCTTCTTGGCGGAGGAGAAAGGGTACTTCCCGGTGAGCGCATATGTGGATGCCACGACCTTAGAGGAATTCGATGAACTGGAACAGGACCTACTACTCGCACCGGTAGAGGTCGGGTTGGTAGTACGCCTGAACAATATCTTCTTCGAATACAATGAGTCAGGCCTTTTAGAGGAGAGTCATGCAGAACTCCAGAGACTGGTAGGATTGATGCGGGACAATCCCAAGCTCGAAATCGAGATTGCAGGTCATACAGATGATCAAGGCAGTGATGAATACAATCTATCCCTCTCCCAACGCAGAGTGGAATCGGTAGTGGGGTATCTAGTGGATGCTGGTATCGATTCCGATCGTTTCAAGGCGAGAGGATATGGCGAGAACATTCCGATAGCAGACAACAGCAGTGAAGATGGACGCGCCCTCAACAGGCGGGTGGAATTCCGCATTCTGAAGAACTGAGTTGAGGAAGACCCTAAAAAGCGTATGTCATTCCTTATACCTACACATTGATCGTAAACACAAACGTATTTCAATCCTCGGTTCGAATGGCCGCACTATTTTGAAGATATCGCAGAGGATGCTGCAAAAGATTCTCTGGCCTGGTTTGTCGTATGCCATCCTTGTAGTCTATAGACTCTTTGGAAGACTATGATACACAGTTCGAACATAGACTATAGCTAGATAGGCAATCATCACCGCCTAGAAGTATCGGATATGATCACTTAACTTCATCACCTAGGCAAATTTTCTCCTCATCACCGAACACATAGGAAACAGGAACATCCATCCCGACCGTTGATCCTCGATGAGGGGTACAGCCTCTGCACGTATCCATTCAAACAGCACTACCGGTTTGAATATCTTCTTACCTGTGACCAATCTCTCAAGTGTTTTGATCGCGCCCATCATCGCAGGATAGCCCTCTGCTCAATCCATGACGATACTAGTCGCTTAATACTGGGTCGCCCAATTCACTACACGATGTATCCCCGCATCTAGTTCTAATCCTCATACATGATCTCTCCACCAACAAGCACTTCCTCAGCATGTTCCTCAGAACTCTACCCCTCATCATCTCAGCTCATGATGTGACAGCCGATGATCAGTTGCTTCTCAGTAGAGTAGACCTGTGTGCCTCTATACGGGTAGGTGCCACGCGTATGTAGACCGGTCATGACTACTTGTTGTTCCTAGCGGGTGTCATCTTTTATCTGAAAAGCCCTACGGACATCCTCAAATTCATCACGGTCTGTACCCTCGGACATGGTATCACACCCATAGGTGCGACCTATGCCGATATCACGGCCTGCGACCACCTCATAGACGCAGTCATCGCGCTGAGTGTACTATATAAAGGTTTAAGAATCTAAACGGATTTGAGCGAATGAGGCATCTCCGGATCTGCTGCCAATGGTCGGTCTTTTCCTTCTGATCTACGGGTTCGGTATGAGTAAACGTCTACAGTCTTTTGACATGGGTACGGAGCGCATCCTACTGAAGACCCTCTGCTTCGATGTCGGCATAAAAGTGGGGCAGGTCCTAGCGCTGATCGCATAGTTCTCGTCATTCAGCCATATGAAAGACATAGAGCATGTCCCACATTTTATCGCATCGTTAATTAGTCTTAGTCTATATCCGGTCTGGTTCTGTTCACCAATCAGATGTCAGAATACTTCTTTGGATATTTACCTCCATCACATCGTACATTCCATAAACTGCAGGTAGCCCAGTGCCGCTATATCATCGGTGGGGGTGCTATTCCTTGTCCAGCTTGAGCTGGTTCACAGGCTCAGCCCCATTCCATATTTCCAACAGAGAGACCTTTGGACTTCCTACCAATTTCGCTCTAGAGGTCGTGAGTCATCAAATCTATGCTTTGTAGAGAGCGTCCATCAGATAATATCGCTGGATCACTACTTGTCAGGAGTGAGTCGAACATTGCAATTGCATGGCTCCTTGTGTCGAGATGGGGAAAACAGTCACAAATCGTTGTGTTTTCAGAACTTCAGAAAAGCTTGTGCACCCGACATGCAGAAGAGCCTCGTATTGATAACGAATAACTATGCACTCACGATATGGGTCTATTGACCCTTGATTCCATAAAATCCATTCGTACAGAAAAAAAAGAGCCCGGACTTCAAGGTGTCCGGGCTCTTTCAGCGGTATCGAACTTGCTCATTTGCGATCAATCGGTCGATAGCTTCGTAAGGGTCTTCTTTTCGTAGACATACACATACTTGCCCTGTTCCATTAGATGACTTACGGCACCTTTACGGGCGTTGTATTCCCTGTATTTGATTGAATCCAGATCATAGCAGGCGATATCA
Organism: Flavobacteriales bacterium; assembly: GCA_013001705.1. Classification (NCBI taxonomy): domain Bacteria; kingdom Pseudomonadati; phylum Bacteroidota; class Flavobacteriia; order Flavobacteriales; species Flavobacteriales bacterium. The sequence continues at coordinate 766 of JABDLZ010000048.1, read as the reverse complement.
TCTTTGGACGTCTTCATGATGAGCTTATTATCGAGAATCTGTTCCATGCCCGATTTCTTGTATTTGTTGACCGCTTTGAGCTGACCATCCGAAACATTGTGGCTACTTACTCCTTTGTCGGATACTATGATGATCTGGTCTTTCCAAGGTAGGATCATCTCCGTCAATCCGATGCCATCGGCCTTGACATCCACCTCATATTGTTCGGCTCCGGTCTTTACATCCATCTTATAGAGTGCTTTACCGCTGCATACGATCACACTGCCATCGGACTCCATCATATTGGTGATTCCCTTTTTGAATCGTTCTGAATCCCACATGGCTTTACCATCAGACGCACTGAAGGCCTGCACTCCTGTAGGCTTCACATTCTTGGTACTTATAATATGTCTTATAGTGATGTTTCCATCGCTGTCTTTGGTATGGGTGATATACTGCAACTCTACAGCTCCACCGATCTGTAATACCACCACATCATCGATCAGATACATGTTAGGAATGGCCTTGGCCCCTTTGATCTCTGGAGAGGTCCAGAGCAATCGACCGGAGTTGATATCATATTTCTTCAGGTATTGGTTTTTGCGATTTCCCATATCGAGTACATAGACATCCCGGCCAACGACCAAGGGTTCGGCCACGGCACCATAGACCCCCCATGCTTTGACATTACCACCCGGTTTACCGATGGTCTTGGTCGGGGTGAAATCAAAGGCCGCTGCCCATAGCTGGGACCCGGTCTTGTAATCATAGGCCTGTATGCCCATAC
>JABDLZ010000047.1 GCA_013001705.1 Flavobacteriales bacterium | reverse complement strand
GGGCCTACCTGTGACCCAAGGTGGTAATGGAGACCCTTCTCCTGTCACCGCGCATGGAGTATACATGGGGATGAAAGGAGCGGCCAAATTCGCCTTCGGATCCGATTCCTTGGCCGGAAAAAGAGTAGCCGTGCAAGGTGTGGGTCACGTAGGGACGACACTGGTCGAGAAACTCTATAAAGAAGGAGCCAATGTGGTCATCACAGATATCCACGATGATCTGATAAAGAATATCACCGACCGCATGAATGTCGAAGTAGTCGCTCCAGACGAGATCTACGGTGTGGATATGGATATATATGCACCCTGCGCACTAGGTGCTACAGTCAATGATGAGACATTGCAGCAATTGCGTTGTTCGGTGATCGCTGGTGCCGCCAACAACCAATTGGCAGTAGAGGAGAAGCATGGTCAAGTGCTCCTCGATAGAGGCATTACCTATGCACCTGATTTCCTGGTCAATGCAGGAGGAATCATCAACTGCTACGCTGAGGTGGCCGGATTCGATAAGAACTGGTCTATGCAAGAAGTAGAGAAGATCTACGATACCACTCAAGCTATTCTCAAACTCTCTCGAGACGAAGGCATCCCGGCCTATCTGGCCGCCAATCGTATGGCCGAGGAGCGCATTGCTTCCGTCAGAGAATTATCTGCAGGTCACTGATCGCTGTATGCTCAATCGAAGACAATTACGAATCAAGGTCCTTCACGCCTTGTATGCCTACTTCCAAGAGGAAGAGAAGGACATGCCCAAGGCTGAACGCCAATTGTTCTTCTCCATAGAGAAGTTCCATGAGTTGTACGTCTATCTATTGAGTATGATGGAGCGCTTGCATCATTTGCGGAAAGAGAAGCTCGAGCTTCAGACCAAACGGATCATGGCCACCGAAGAGGATCGCAATCCCAATAAACGTTTCGTGGAGAACCCGATCTTCTTGGAATTGGAGGCCAATGAGGAATTGGAGGTCGCTTGCACCAAGTACGCCATCCAGTGGGACGAGGACCGTATGGACATCATTCGCGATATCCACGCCAAAGTGATCAAGAGCGAAGCCTACAACGAGTACATGGAGCATGAGGTGGGCACAGAAGAAGAGGATGTGAAGATCATCAGTGATCTGTTCAAGAAGTGTGTGGCCAACAATGATCTGGTCCAGCATTTCCTGGATGAGAAGAGCATCTTCTGGGCCGATGATCTGGATCTGGCAGCAAGCATGGCACTGAAGACCATGAAAGCATGGAAGAATGTCCATGAGCAAGGTAAAGGTGAACTACTACCGCTCTACAAAGAACCCGAAGAAGAGAAGGAGTTCGTCAGGGAGTTGTTCAGGAGATCCATCGTTGAGTCCAATGAGAACGAGATCCTCATCGACTCTGCCACAAAGAATTGGGACCTGGAACGCATTGCATACATGGACATGGTATTGATGAAGATGGCCATTTCTGAGGCCAAGACCTTCAAGAGTATACCGACCAAGGTCACGATGAATGAATACATCGAGCTGGCCAAGTTCTATAGCACACCCAAGAGTAGCACGTTCATCAATGGAGTACTGGACAAGCTTTTCGAAGAGTTGAAGAAGAACGGCCAGATCAAGAAAATGGGCAGAGGACTATTGGAGTCATGAGAAAGACATTCGGGTTCATAGCGGTTCTACTGTTGGTCATCTCATCTTGCAAGATGACCAATCGGAATGAGTCCAGCGTCTCGGCCGATATGGTCACCAGTCGCACTACCATCGCATTTGAAGAAGATGTCTTCGATTTTGGTGAGATGACACAAGGAGATCAAGTCTCATTTGAATTCGAATTCATCAATACCGGTGATTCACCCTTACTCATACTCGATGTCAAGCCCAGTTGTGGGTGTACCATCTCCGATGACTGGCCCGATCATCCCATCGAGCCGGGAGAAGGAGGGATTATACCGGTGACCTTCAATAGTGAAGGGAAGAAGGGGCATCAATCCAAATCCATCACTTTGGTCGCTAATACGACACCGCGAACCACTGTACTCACCATCCAAGGCGATGTGATCGCACCTGGATCAAACGAATGACTATGCACGCACACACCATTATACTCATGGGCCAAGGCACTGAAGGTGGAGGTACCTCCGTCTTTATCATGTGGGGTCTTGTCCTACTCATCTTCTACTTCTTCATGATCCGTCCGCAACAGCGCAAGCAGAAGCAAGCTGCCGCTTTCAGGGAGTCTCTGAAAAAAGGTTCTCGCGTAGTGACCATCGGAGGTATCCATGGCAAGGTGGAGGAGGTCAAAGAGAAGACCGTCATCATGACCACTCTAGGCGGTGATAAACTCAAGGTCGAGAAATCGGCTATATCTCCAACGGCCGAGGCCAGCGAGGCCGATATCGCTCAATCGAGCAAGTGATCAGAGTCGGTCTGACCGGGGGTATCGGAAGTGGCAAGACCACTGTTGCCCGTATTTTTTCAGCACTTGGAGTGCCTATCTACTATGCAGATGAGCGGGCCAAGTATCTCATGCATCATGATGTGGATCTCAAAGTGGCCGTCTCAGTAGAGTTCGGACCTCGTGCATACGTGGATGGGGAGCTAGACAGAGCGTATCTCTCATCGGTCGTTTTTGCAGATCGCGATCGTTTGAAAGCGCTCAATCGGCTGGTCCATCCGGCTGTCAGAAGGGACTATCGAGCATGGCTAGAGGGTCTGAGTGGTGATGCGCCCTATTGTATCAAGGAGGCGGCCATCATCTTCGAGACAGGAGGCCACAAAGAATTGGACCGGACTATCCTAGTGACAGCACCTGAGGACTTGAGAATAGAACGGGTGATGCAGCGGGATGATGTGAGTGAAGAACAAGTGCGGTCACGGATGAAGGAGCAATGGTCCGATGCCGATAAACTCGACTTGGCCGACCATGTGATCCAGAATGATGGCAAGCATTCGTTGATCGAGCAGGTCATGGATCTTCATGAAATCCTTTCAGCAGGATTATAAGACTCTGCTCATTAAGCCACGATGTACTTGGGCGTGATGCCCCAGTATTTAGACCTTTGCGTCTGTGGCGCGTATAGTACCCATATTCCTCACACTTGTTTGGACTGCCATCAGCATGGGTCAGTGTGACCCTATCGAGTACGATACCTTCTATAGTTCTCAGATAGCACCTGTTCCTCCAGA
>JABDLZ010000046.1 GCA_013001705.1 Flavobacteriales bacterium | reverse complement strand
AACATGGCCAGAGCGATCAGTGCCCATGGTCTTGAAGTTAAGTTTAGAAATCGCATTGTTTGTGTGTATTAATTGAATTTAGAATTAGTGTATCAAATGAAGGTCTTGGTCAATTCAGATTGGGATTGGCATCGATGGCCCATTGCGGAATAGGGAAGGTATTGCGACTTGGGTCGCTGGAACCTTTCTCCCACCATGAGTCATTGAATGTTCCGAATCTGATAAGGTCTTGTCTGCGATGGCCTTCGCAGAAGAGTTCTCTACCGCGTTCTTCGAGTATCATGTCCAGATCTGCTCCTGTCATCGGAGCGACTCCTGCTCTGGATCGTACCTCGTTGATGTAAGTATCTCCGGCACCGGCTCCATTCAAGCGCACTTGGGTCTCTGCTTTCATCAAGAGCACATCAGCGTATCGGAAGAGAGGAAAATCGTTGCTTAGATTCTCTCCGGTACCCGGAGCAATCTCGTATTTCTTCACCCGGGCTCCAGACATGCGTATTTCAGCAAAACTGTAAGACGCATCCATCTGCAATGCCGGGATGAACGGGTCGATGACCAGATCGGCCTCGGCCGTCTCATCAAAGAGGAGTTGTCCTGAGCTATTGTACTGAGGTCCTACGATGAACCACTCTTTGCGTAGATCCTCATCAGAGTACAGGTCATAATGGTCCTTTACAGCGGCAAATCCATTCCATGGTCCTACGATCATGTCGAAGGTCTGATTATGGAGATAATGCAGCGTGCGCATATGCAAGCGGAATCCTTGTAGATCGAACTCATCGAATGGGATGGTGAAGATATTCTCTATACTATTCGTATTGTTCGTTGCAAAAGGAGCCATCACAGAAGATTCCAGATTGTACAGATTGCTGGCTATCACGCTGTCGCAATAAGCATCTGCCTCGGCCCACTTGGCCTCTCCGGAGTAGACTTCAGAATTGATGAAAAGTTTAGCGAGAAGGGTATAGGCCATACCCTTGGAAACAGCAAACTTGTTACCTCCTGCGGGTAGGAGCGGTAAGCTCTCCTGCAGATCGGTGATGATCTGCTCGAGTATCACTGCTCGGTCCTCCTTGAAAGGTTGGTCAGGGGCATCGAAGAAGGAAGTCACGAATGGCACATCCCCATAGTTATCGATGAGCAGATAGTAATAGAATGCACGTAGAGTCTTCAGTTTTGCAATCGTGACCTGTGCAGAAGGCTCAGAGGCGAAGGGGAGCAATTCATCGATGGCCCTATTGGCCTCACTCACTCCATCATACATGTGTGACCACATGCTGTTGACCCCATCGGTATTGTTATCCCACATGTGCTGGTGTAGGACTCTCCATTTTCCTCCATCATCCCAGTCTGTATAGCGCACCGGAAAGACCACTTCATCACTCGTGGTCTCTTGCATCCAGAACCACCAACCTGCATCATCAATGAGATCGGACAGTTCTTGATAGGCCGGTACTACGACCAAGGCCGCCTGAGCTTCATTCTCAGGGAACTGGTCTTCAGGGATCTTGTCATACACATCCTCATCGAGTTTGGTGCATGAGAAGGCTAGGGTAAGGGCGCTTAGAACTATGATCGACTTCTTCATTTGTTTATTCAGCTCATTCATTTCTAAAAAGTAGCATTGACTCCGATAGTGAAGCTGCGGGTCTTCGGGTATACATCGTACTGGTCACGTCCGAACTCGAGACCACCAAAGCTCACCTCGGGATCCACTCCGGAATAGTTCGTCAGTACGAAAAGATTGTTCCCCATCACGTAGAATCTGAGATTCTTGATGTGCTTCGAATCCTTTGTATCCAGCGTATATCCCAAAGCGATATTGTCCATTTTCAAAAAAGTACCGTCTTCCAAGTAGTAGTCACTGATAGTCGGATTGTCCTCCAGACCGCGGTCGAACTCCTCTACAGCCTCACCTAGGGTATTGAGGGTAGGTAGATCGGCCGGATTGCTGAAGACCATGCGAGTGACATTGAGTATATCATGACCTACTACAGCACGGGCTGCAAAGCTGAAATCCCAATTACGCATGAACGTGAAGTAGTTGGACCATCCGAGGATGAAATCAGGCTGAGCCTGCCCGACTACTCTGCGCTCTGCTTGGGTCACTTCTCGAGTGACTCCTCCGGTGGATGTGAAGAATAGGAATTGACCATCTTCACTCAATCCGGCATATTCCGGCATATAGAAGGTCCCTATCTCGAATCCTGGTGCGATCAATTGGGTCCAGTTCTCACCGCCTACCAGACCACGACCTGATACATACAAGGTGCGGATCTCATCCAGATCATATTGATCATTGGAAAGTGCAACGGTCTCCTGTACATTCCTAGCAAAGGTCAAGACCGATTTCCAATCCAAATTGCGGTCATCGAGCACATAGGCCTGCAAGGTGACTTCGATTCCTTTGTTGGCGATCTCACCAGCATTCGCATAGATGAATCGGTTTCTATTTGGAGGTACTGGAAGCTCGTAGCGATAGATGAGATCGCGGGTCGTCTTATTGTAGTACTCCACACTACCCGAGATGCGGTCTTTCCACAGGCCGAAATCCAATCCGATGTTCAACTCCGCATTCTCTTCCCATTTCAGGTCGGGATTCGGATTCACGTCATTGGCATTCTCGAATGAAAGTACTGTTTCTCCGTTTTCAGGATTGATGGCCGTACCGGCTGGAATGAAGAAGCGTGCATCCACATTGATAGGAATCTCTTGGTTTCCTGTGATTCCGTATCCCACTCTGAGTTTTAACTGAGAGAGCAGATCCTGATCGGTCATGAAATCCTCAGCGTGGATATTCCAACCCACGGATCCTGATGGGAACCAGCCCCACTCATTGTTCTTACCGAATTTGGAAGAACCATCCCTACGCAAGGTCGCAGTGGCGAAATATTTCTTGTTGAAGTCATAGACCACTCTTCCGAAGAAAGAGGCCAAGAGAGATTGGTTCTTATAGGATGTGATACTTCCAGGCTCCAATTGGAGTAGGGTCTCCAGGTTGTTCGAGGTCAAGAAATCAGACTGAGCATCTTTTCCTTCTGCCGAGAATCCATCGAAATTGTCTTTCTGGTAAGAGTGACCTCCGATGAAGTTGAAATTGTGCTTGTCATTGAAGGTCTTGACATAGTTGATCGTGGTCTCTATCAACTGTGAACTCTTGTTATTGTAAGATCTTCGTCCTAGTCCTTCGGTCGTGTTAGAAGCAGTAAAGCTTGGCTCGAAGTAGAAGGATTCATCGTCATCACGGATATAGGCCAGATTGACAGATGCCGTCAGACCATCAATGATCTCCAGACTGGTCCGGAAGTTTCCTAGGAAACGCTTGGCTTCTCTGAGATTTTGGATGTCTTCGCTGATCGCTACCGGATTGAAGTACTGGAAGGAACGGTCTGTCTCGAAGAAGGAACCGTCATCGTTATAAACTGGGTCGGTCGGGGAGCGTCTGTAGGCCTGATAGAGCACATTGTTGGGAGCGGTACCGTTACCGTAGTTCACATAGTCATTGCTCTCGATGGTCCCAGAGATACGCGCTTGCATGGTCAATCGATCGTTCAGTGTGCGCTGAGTCAGATTCAGTCGTCCGATATATCGTTCCTTACCACTTCCTTTCATGACTCCCTCGATGTTGTTGGCACTGAGAGAGGCGCGGTAGGTGGAATTCTCATCACTGCCGGTGAAAGCGAGTGTATGCATCTGTGATACTCCTGTGCGGAAGATCTCATCCTGCCAATCGGTGTTTGCACCGTTGTCTATGAAGGTCCGTCCAGTGCGGCTGGCAAAGTCTCTGACCTCATCCGAATCCAATAGATCGAGCCTTCTGGCCACATTGTCAAAGGACACGAAACCACTGTATTCTACATTATTGACTTCCTTACCACTGCCAGCATTCGCGCCTTTGGTCGTGATGATAATAACCCCATTGGCTCCACGAGAACCATAGATGGCAGCCGAACTCGCATCTTTCAGTATGTTGAAGGATTCGATGTCATCAGGGTTGATGGTAGTAGGGTCCACACCAGGTACTCCGTCTACCACGTAGAGTGGTCCTGTACCGGAAGTAAGCCCCGCAGCTCCTCGTATATTGACCGAGAATCCCGCATTCGGGTCACCTCCTTGCTTTGAGATGTTCACACCCGCAGCTTTACCCTGCATAGCTTGGATAGGATCGCTGATCCTTCCGAGATTCAGTTCGTCCGCACCCACGTTCACCACGGCACCGGTCTTATCCGATTTCTTCTGCGTGCTGTATCCGATCACGATCACCTCATCGAGGGATTTAGGATCGAGTAGGACATTGAAAGTGGTCTGACCATCGATCGCAAGTGTCTTTGGGGTGTATCCCACATAGCTGAAGGTAAGGGACTCAGCTCCTTCTGGTAGTTCAAGAGTGAAATTACCGTCAATATCGGCAACGGTACCCTTGCTCGTATTGACCACCATTACGGTGGCACCGATGAGGGGTTCTTGGCTTTGCGAATCCTTGATGCTCCCGGTGATTGTTTGTGCTTGTGTCCAAGTACTTGCGGCCAAAAGGCAAAGGACCAGCAATGGCTTCAATGAAAAGATGCTTCTCATAGGGTTTCGGTTAATCGAACGCGGTTGTGATAAGTGTCCAGTTCGCTGGATTTTCATCTGTCTGGATTGTGCCGGATCGAATGGATCCTCACATAGTGTTAATTTGACACAAATATAACCTTCTGGTCAATCCATTCGATTGTTTTACCCACCTAAAGGAGCGCAAGATGGGACTCCAATAATCCTTTTCTTCAGCTTGGAGTTCAGTCGAATCTCAGGTGCTTCACCGATCGACCATTATGCAGTATCTCATTGAGCGCATTGATCCCAATCTGGATATGGTCATCTACGAAATTCTTTGTGACCAATTCATCTGATTTGGTGGTCTTCACTCCATCAGGGATCATGGGTTGGTCAGAAACTAGAAGTAAGGCCCCTGCAGGGATACTGTTGGCAAATGCGGTGATGAATATGGTGGCCGTCTCCATATCGATGCCCATGGTACGTACAGCGCGCAGCTTCTCCTTGAATACCTCGTCATGTTCCCAGACTCTGCGGTTGGTCGTATAGACGGTCCCGGTCCAGTAGTCCTTTCCATATTCCCGTATGCTGGTAGAGACGGCTCGCTGCAAGCTGAAGGCAGGCAGTGCAGGTACTTCGAAGGGTAGATAGTCGTTGGAGGTCCCTTCTCCACGAATAGCGGCAATAGGAAGTATGAGATCCCCGAGTTTGTTCTTCCGTTTCAGTCCACCGCATTTTCCTAAGAAAAGCACGGCTTGTGGATCGATGGTGCTGAGCAGATCCATGATGATGGCCGCATTGGGGCTTCCCATCCCGAAGTTGATGATAGAGATGTCACCACACGTAGCATTCAGCATGGCCTTATCATGCCCTCTCACCTCACAATCGGTCATCTCAGCAAACCGGTGTACATATCCATCGAAATTGGTCAGCAGGATACAGGTGCCGAAATCTTCTATCGCTGTGCCTGTGTAGCGCGGCAGCCAATTCGCTACAATCTCTTCTTTGCTCTTCATAGTTTACGAAGGTACAAGCAGGTTTGCAGGATTACTTGCTTTTGACCGAGCTTTGTAGCCCATTGAACCCAGACATGAACGTATCCCACGCATACCTCATCTCCTTCGTTTTCATCTGCTTCACACATTCCATCGAGGCGCAGTATCCAGATTCTTTGAAACTGGAAGAACTGCGCACTTGGTTGAAGTCAGAGACCTATGACCCGCATCATACGAATCTGGGATACAGCGAGGCCCGCAGACAGATGTACTCCTATACCGATGAGGTGGATGGACTATTGTACTGCATCTATACCGACTTTTCTCAGCCGGCCGAGTACACCACCTTTCCAGACCCTATCAATGCAGAACATCTGGTGCCGCAATCGCTATTCGGATATCAGGAACCCATGCGTGCCGATATACATGTGCTCAGACCTTGTCATCAAAGTGCGAATTCTTCCCGGGAGAATTGGCCCTTTGGAGAAGTGCCCGATGCTGATGCGAGATGGTATGGACTGGATTCTCTAGGAAACTATGTAGCCACCTTTGATGAGCCGGCCTCCAATGAGAATTGGTCTGAAAGCCTGATCGGTCTGTGGGAGCCTCAAGAGGACAGCAAAGGAGATGTGGCCCGGCAGATATTCTATTTCTACACCATGTATCCTTCTGAAGCGGGGACGATAGACTCGGTGGCAGACCCAATTCTCTTATACACATGGCACCTCAATGACCCAGTAGATGCGCTTGAGATCCAGAGAAATGATCGCGTGGAAGTATCCCAAGGCAATCGCAATCCCTATGTGGATCATCCGGACCTGGTCTATGATGCATGGTTCTATGCAGAGGATCCATGTGAGGTGTTCGATACATCGCCAGTCGATCTCACAAAATCCTTTCAACCGGTACCCTATCCAGATGGGGTCATCGATCGGGTGCAAGTAAAGTGGTACAAGGAGAGTCCACACGTAAAGTATGCTCCGGAGGACAGTGCGGCATGCGACATCCAGTTCTGGTCTATCCGTGATCTGGTGACCAATACCCCCATCAGTGATCCAGATACCAGTCTCATTGCAGATAGGACCAAGCCGGGCCAGGATTTCTTCAAATGGCCCATCAAGTTCCAGCGTCCTGATGTACACCCCAATATCCGCTATCGATGGCGCGTGCGCTGTGCCTGTCAAGAAGGGGCAGGCCAGGAAAGCCCTTGGTCAGAAGGAAAGATCTTCAATACTCCGGACTATGACCCCGTGACCAATATCTATACACCTCCGGGCATATGGGAGAATGATGAAATCGATAAGAAGATCGGTTCACGAGAAGAGGGCCTGATCTCGATCTTTCCGAATCCGAGTTCAGGGGCCGTCTATCTCCAAGGTCTGCCTGGTCGCGAGTATCGACTGTTCGATCTATCTGGTAGGGTGGTCCAGTCCATCCGATTCGGTGAGAAATACGGTGAGACTGTGGTGCTCCATGATCTAGAGAAAGGAATGTATCTAGTACAAGACAGCTTTGGCGGAGTTGTTCATCGATTGATCATCCAATGATCACTGCTTGATGAAGAGCTTTTGTGTGCTTCGTTGATCGCCTAGTACCTGGAGGAGATAGGCTCCGGGGTCTAATGCAGAAGTCTCCACATGATATACGGAGCCTTCCCCTTTCCTTACACCATAGGTGACTTGTCTCACTATTCGACCATCTGAGGTGAATATCTGGAAGAGGGGTTGTTCCTGTCCAAGACCTTGTATCTTGACTTGTAGATCGGAGGAAGCCGGATTGGGATAGATATCCATGTCCAGTATGGAATTCTCCATGAGGTCCTCCTTGGTTCCATTGTTCTTAGGGAAATCCGCTACCCGCACATACTTGGGTCCTTTGTAGATGGCCCGCACCTTGACGGTCTGAGAAGGATTGGTGTCATAGGTATTCCTGACCTTGATCGTGTACCAGTTCTTAGCAGGTGAGTTGATGGTGAACTTGATATTCCCAATTCCGACTACTGAGTCGATATGCAACGTCCCATCGTGATTGGCCAAGATGAGCGTGGTGCTCTGTGTCTTGTCCTTCGGAAAGCACTTGAGTTGGATCTTGGTACTGTTGGATGAGAAAATCTTACCGACCAAGCGTTCAGCAGTGCTGTTGGCAGGCAGCGGTCCTCCTTGCTGCAAGGACCAAGGGTGTGAATCCCCCAGGTCACCGGCCATCTGCCATTCTTGTTTGGTCTTGACCATCGGACGTTCGAATCCTCCTGATATACCCGCTGGACCCCAAATGGTGTAGCCTCTACGTACATTACTTCCGTCACAGGGAGGTGTCCAGATCTGTACCCAACCATCTTGATTCACATAGATGTCATTGCTGTTGGCTCCAGAATAATCATGGAGTTGTGTACCTGGAGGAAAGTTGGTCGGGATCCAGTTGCCCTGCCAAGTGCTCCATGAATCATTTACACCTATGATGGCCTTACCGCTGCGCTCGATGATGAGATTATCTGGGCTGGTGTGACGCACGAGATATTGTCCTTGGGCGAATTCCAATTTCTGTCTGCACCAGATGATGTTGCTGATAGCATCGCGAGTGGGTAGTTCGGCCTCTTTGTAGGGTCTGTGATCGAAACGCTGGGGGGTGTCCATCACAAAAAGATCTTCCATGAAGACCATCGGATTACCATCCACGGCCATACTGACTGCATAGGCCGTTTCCAGTCTCGGTTCATTCGGATCGATGTGCCCTCCCAATTCATTGAATGTATCCCATGCGGCATAATTCCCATTCTCATCCACAATCGGCCGAAAAGTGTCATGGGTGTTGATGAAAGGAACCGTGCGCAGTCTATTGGACTGTTGCGATTCAGGAATCTGCACTAGATCGAAGCCACCTTGACCCAGTACCATGTTGTACAAGCTGCCCCTCAAGCCGAAATCCATAGTGCCGGCCCTGTTCTGAGTGGCATTGGCCCAAGCATCCATGTCATAGTTGCTCCCCAGATATTCACCGTAAGCGATCATCTCCTCACCTCCGCTTGCAAAGAGCGAATTGTACTGGGCGTTCCATAAGAGGTCCTCCATGACATCGGCAGGGAAGTGCTTCACTGCATCTATGCGATAGCCATCCACGCCTGTTTGCTTCTTGAACCAGACAAACCACTCGCGTGCTTGATCCCGCATGTAGTTCTCTCCTTGCACCGGATTGTAGCACCCTGTACAACTGCTCTGACCGTAGCTGTCGCTCTCATAGGCCACATCAGGTCCCCAGTAAGGGCTGTTCTGCTCATCGGTGCAGCAGGTGTGGTTCTCATTGGGATAGAAGTTCTGCCAGTTCTTAGGCCAACGGCCCGTGCGATTGAGATAATTGGTCGCATTGCCAGAGTAGGGTGTATCGTAACAGATGTAGCGGAAGTTCTTGAATCCGTCTGTCGATCCATCGTCATAGTTGGCCGCAGCATAGGGGTCTTGCCCACCGGAGCCATCTGTGTTTCCAGCATCTACCACGTGATTGAGCACGATATCCTGAATGACTTCAATGCCATTGGCATGCATCACCGCCACCATCCGCAGAAATTCATCCTTGTCGCCCAGCGGGGTCTTGGTATTGCCCTTCTGGAATTTATCGCCTAGATCATAGTGGTCGAAGGGAGAATATCCTACCGATGCCGGGTTACCATTCTTGTAGGATGGCGGTACCCATACGGCATCTATACCGAGTTCCTTGAGACGGGGAGCCATTTCGGTGAGATAGTTGGCCCATCCTTGGGGATATTGAACATTGTAATAATCCCAATAGAATCCTTGAAGTATCACTTTGCCGCCCGATGGACCTTGTGCCCTAGTGTTGAAGGATGCAGAAAGACTTAGGCAAAGCAAGAGGAGGATCGCGGTATGTTTCATGGTCAGACTAAGTGTCTTTGTGCCACTAAGCTAGCAGTTTGAGGTCATTTTGACAAGAATGGTGGAGAACTTGGAAGAATCAAGGAGTAGAAACAAAATGAATCTCAGGTTCTCAAGAGATGGTCGGTCCGTCTCGATGCTCCTCTTTTACCGCGGTAAAGGAGAATGTACAAGACCTGCTGCCTTTGAAGAGCTGAGATACCGGTCAGCAGGAAATCACTGTCTGATTCCTACCTATCTCTTGGACGAATGTGGCTTTTATCAAGAAGGAACTTCAATCCCACGGATCCACCTCCCTCTGGCATTCATTTTGCCATTGTACATTCAACCTTTCTCCACTTAGAGTGTACAGAGCTATAGAAACACCATATGATGCATCGTATTATCCCATTCCTCTTCTTCTTGCTGGGGCTGGTATCCTTCACCTGCAATTCCGTCAAGGACACCCAACAAAGCACACATGCTACGCCCATGCTGCAAGATGATCGCTGGTCCCGTGTGGACTCCCTCGAGCAGCAAGGCCTTTACCGAAGTGCTTGGGATCTGACGGAGGCCATCTATCAGGATGCGCTCGCTCGGGGGGATTTCCAGACCCAATACAAGGCCCTCTGCTATCAGCTCAAATTTGCCGATAGGGTAGAAGAGGGCTCAGAGCTACAGGCTATCGAAAAGCTACGCACAGTAGCCGAAGAAGCTCCCATGCCTCTTCAGGCCATCGCGCATAGTATGACGGCCGAGGCCTACTGGAGCTATTACCAACAGCACCGTTGGGAGATCATCAATCGTACACCTGCTCCCGGTGTGGAAGATATCCGCTTCTGGCACCTTGGTCGATTCGTTGATGAGATTGACGCACATTTCTCCGCCAGCTTGAATGATATACCTGCTCTCAAGGCAGTCGAGGTCAAAGACTTGGACAAGGAACTCCTTACAGATACTTCACATGTGGAATTGCGACCCAGCCTTTATGAGATGCTGGCATACAGGGCCTTGGCATTCTATCAGAATAGCGAGAGCGGATTGACGCGTCCCAAGGAATTCTTCCAAATAGATGACCCCGACTTCTACGCACCAGGTTCTAGATTCAGCACTAAAGATTGGGCATCTCAAGACACCCTGGCCTTCACCTATAAGGCCGTACGGATATTCCAGGACCTCCTCCGGTATCAAACCGAACAATCACCTGCATGGCTCTCTACCGATCTGGCCCGCTTGCAGTTCATTTCGAATCACAGCAGCTTGCCGGACAAAGAAGGGGAAGTAGCTGATATGCACCTATTACGTGCATTGGATCATGCGCTTGACAATTATGACCCTAGCGACCTGTTGGGAGAGTACCAAGTGGCCAAGGCTCAGCTGTATGTCGCTTCGTCCACCGGATACGACCATGGAGCCGATGAGAGCAAGAAAGAACATTACATCAAGGCCGAGAAGATCGCCCAGCAGACCATTTCGGCTTACCCTAAGACCCGTGCTGAGAATCAAGCACAAAACCTTTTGCTCAATATCCGCCAAAAGAGCATGGGATTGCAGATGGAGCAAGTGCTGATACCATCCACTTCCGATCTGCTCAAGCTCGACCATCGTAATCTGGAGAAGGTCTACTTCCGAGTGGTGCAGGTGGCGCCTGACTTCATGGAGGGGGAGCGCTATGACATGGCAAAATACCTCCGCAGACTCTCCAAGCAGCCTGTCATGCATGCGTGGTCATTGGACTTGAAAGGCGCTGATGATCATCATGCGCACAGCACCGAGACTATGATTCCAGCGCTTGATGCAGAGCATTACGCAATCATAGTGAGTGAAGGTGAGAACTTCAGTGGGGGGGATGCTATGGCCTACGCTATGTTCTGGGTCACTCATATCGCTATGGAAGAAGGTCCTCATCCCCAAGGCGGCTCTTGGGTGTCTCTGAAGAACAGGGATTCGGGCACTGCATTGAAAGGGGCAACGGTCATTCATTATGTGAATGAATATGACCGTTCTTCTAGAAGATACAACAAACGCGAGCATGGACGGTATACCACCGGCAATGATGGTAAAGTGCATATTCCTTTTGTCCAGAATGGATACAATCAGTCCTTGACCATTCAATGGCAAGGTGAGGAATACCGTGCTAGCAGTTACTCCAGACATCCTCGTACCCCTCAACAGAACTGGTCGAGCACGCACTATTTTCTGGATCGGGCCATCTATCGTCCGGGGCAGACCCTTCATTTCAAGGGAATCCACTTGAAGAATACCGAGGATGGACCGCAGATCCAGCCCAATACAGATATCGAGGTCACCCTGCGAGATGCCAATCATCAGGAAGTCAGCAAACAGGCGGTGCGTACCAATGCCTACGGCAGCATACATGGGACATTCACACTACCGAGTTCCGGCCTCACGGGCAATATGACCTTGCAGTCTCCTCATGGCAGTATCTCCTTCTCGGTAGAAGAGTACAAGCGCCCCAAATTCAAGGTGGATCTGGATAGCCTGGAGGGCGTCTATAGATTGGATGAGGTGGTCCACGCCACAGGACAGGCCATGAGCTATGCAGGAGTGCCGATCACCGATGCTCAAGTCCGATATACTGTAGAACGAAGACCGGTGTACATCTGGAAGTGGGGCTGGTGGTACAGGATGCCACCACAGAATGAAGCAGCCGTGCAGATCGTCCAAGGCCTCACGGAGACCGATGATCAAGGAAGATTCGCTCTGGATTTCGAGGCCGTGGGAGGTAATGATGAGGGAGGAGAGGGATTCAGTCACTATACCTTCAGTATACAGGTAGAGGTGACCGATATCAATGGCGAGACCCGCCAGGCGAGCAGTACGGTCAATGTGGGCAAGAAAGGCCTGCTGCTATCATCCGACATCCCGAGTGAATGGAATAAAGAGGACCTGAGAGAAGTCAAGGTCAAGAGTACCAATCTCAATGGCAAGGATGTTCCCGCGAGTGGCCAATGGACCATACGCAGATTGCCAGTGGATACTAGGGAAAAGGTAGAGCGTAGATGGAAATTCCCGCAATTCCAGTCGATCGGCCAGAGTGAATTCCAAGAAGAACTGCCCCGCTATTACTTTGATGAAGAAGATAAAAGGAGCGATACCAAGGGTGAGAAAATACGCGATGGAGAATGGAGCACCGCCTCCGACACACATCTCCCGGTAGAAGCCTTTGAATCACTGACTACAGGGCGTTATCTGCTGGAACTTACTACGGCAGGCCCAGAAGAGGTGGAATACACCAGCGAGTTCCATGTATACAGCTCTGAAGAAGGAGAGAACAGCTTTGCAGAGGCCTTCCGGGTAATTGACCTGGGAGGGAGTTATGAGCCGGGCGAGACCGCTGAGATCCTCATTTCCAGTCAGTGGAAAGACCTGCCCGTTCAGATACGTGTGGAGCACAATTACCAGATCATTCATACTGAAGATTGGACATTGGATCGAAGTCAGAAGGTGTTCAAGCTGCCCATCAAGAAAAGCCATCAAGAAGGAATCTTCGTGCACATCTCGGCTCTGAAGAATAATCGGGTATTCAAGCAGACCATGGATCTGGAGGTCAAGCCTATCGATCGCCTGTTGGATGTGGAACTCGTGACTTATCGCGATAAAATGCTACCTGGATCAGAGGAGCAATGGAAACTCAAGGTCAAAGCACAGAACGGAGAAAAAGTGATGAGCGAACTCCTTCTCAGCATGTATGATGCTTCATTGGATCAGTTCAAGATGCACGATTGGAACTTCTCACCGTGGAGAAAGAAGCATGCTTGGTTGGATATGGACTATCGCGGATTCGGTACAGCTTCCGGCCGACTACATGCTCCCAACTGGAGGGTACAACGCAGTTTCTTGCCTGGACGCACATTCCCTGCTTTGAACCGCTTCGGCTATTATCCGAATTTCTATGGAGGCTTCAGATACGAGGGAGAACTCATGGAGACCGTGGTCATGTCAGCTGCTCCAGGCAAACAAAGAAGGTTGGCCAAAGGAGAGAGTGCCGCTATGAACATGGATATGGCCGATGCAGATGCGGTGATGGTGGAAGAGGCGGAAAGAGAAGATGATGCCTCGGGAGGTGCACCACCGGCCGATGCAAATGCGCCAGAAGAAGGTGCAGAGCAAGGACCAACTATCCGCACGAACCTTCAGGAGACGGCTTTCTTCTTCCCAGATATCACAACGGATGCGGAAGGCAATCTGAACTTCGGATTCACAATGCCTGAGGCCCTTACCACCTGGAAGTTCCAAGCCCTGGCCCACTCCAAAGAAGTGCAGACCGGTACAATGAGCCAAGAGGTCATCACACAGAAGGATCTCATGGTCATCCCGAATCCTCCGCGCTTCTTCCGTCAAGGAGATATTATTTACATGAGCACGAAGTTGAGCAGTCTGAGTGAAGAAGCCGAGAGTGGGTCCATCCGTTTAGAGATTTCAGACGCTATCACCGGAAAGGATGTCAGCACGACCTTGATAGACGGTTCACAATCGCAAGCCTTCAGTTTAGAGGCCAAAGGCAATGCTGCCTTCTCTTGGAAGGTTGCGGTACCGGACAGCTATTCGGCCTTGACCTATCGCTTCGTTGCTCAGGGTCAGAAACACAGTGATGGTGAGGAGAATTCCCTTCCGGTGTTATCCAATCGTATGTTGGTCACCGAGACCATGCCCTTTGCCATTCTCAAGGAAAGCGAGAAGACCTTCCAGTTCACCCGTATGGCCCAGGTCAACCAGTCCTCAAGTCTGAAACCCCACGCACTGACCCTGGAATTCACCGCCAACCCCATCTGGTATGCTGTGCAGGCCATGCCCTATATGATGGAGTATCCCTATGATTGCTCAGAGCAGATATTCACACGCTACTATGCCAATTCCCTGGCCTCGAATATCATCGGTGAGCGACCTCGATTACAAGAGGTGATCAAGGCTTGGGAGAACTACGACACAGATGCCTTCTTGAGTAATCTGGAGAAGAATCAAGAATTGAAGTATGTGATCCTGGAAGAGACTCCATGGGTGCTGGAAGCCCAAGATGAGACGGAGCGTAAGAAGAGATTATCGCTGCTATTGGATATCAACCACATGGCCCAACGCCAGGATCGTGCGATGAGCAAGCTCAAGCAGAACCAACATGCGAGTGGAGGCTGGCCTTGGTTCTCCGGTATGCGACCCAGTCTGTACATCACTCAATACATCGTTTCTGGACTCGGTCACCTCAAGCACCTAGGCATCTTGGATGAGAACGATGCTGCCATGAACCAGATGATAAGCGATGCTATCCGCTATATGGATGAAGAGCATTTGAAGCGATGGAGAAGGATGAAACGATACGCCTCGGATTGGGAGAAGAAGGACCACACTGGACCCTTTGAGATCCAATATCTCTATGCACGCAGTTTCTGGCTGGATAAAGGTCTGCCGAGCGGAGGAGCCTTTGAATATTATAGGAAGCAAGCAGCTGAATTCTGGACCAAGAAGAGCGTATACATGCAGGGTATGAGCGCCATGGCCTTGCATAGATTGGATGAACCGGAGGTGGCCAAGAGCATTATGCGCTCGGTCAAGGAGCAGGCCATGATGGATACAGAGCTCGGCATGTACTGGAAGGATCAACGTAGCGGCTGGTATTGGTACGAGGCCGGTATCGAGCGACATGCATTGATGGTAGAGGCCTTCTCTGAGGTCATGCAGGATGAGGAAGCTGTATATGGACTCAAACAATGGCTCATCTTCAACAAGCAGACCAATGATTGGGAGACCACCCGTGCTACCGCTGAGGCAGTCTATGCGCTCCTACTGGGAGGAAATGACTGGACCCAGGAGCGCAATTGGAGCATCTCGGTAGGTACTGAGCGCTTCTCTTCAGATGACCCCACTTTGGGAGCCGAGGCCGGTACCGGATACCTCAAGAAGAAGTGGGATGGCGAGGACATCGAACCCAGGATGAGTGAGGTCAAGGTGACCAAGGAAGGCGAAGCTCCAGCCTGGGGTGCATTGTACTACCAATATTTCGAGGACCTGGATAAGATCACACTCGCAGATTCTCCCCTCGCTGTTCGCAAGCAGGTCTTCAAGGTCAAGCGCACCGATACTGGAGAAGAACTGGTGGAATTGGATGATGGAGCTGCTTTGACCGTAGGTGATAGGGTACGCGTGCGCATGGAGATAGAGACCGATCGCGAGATGGAGTATGTGCACATCAAGGACATGCGTAGTGCCGGAATGGAGCCTGTGGATGTGATGAGTGGCATGGTCTATTCGGGCGGACTGGGTTTCTATCGCAATACGCGTGATGCCGCTACCAACTTCTTCATAGATGGTCTGCGTAAAGGAGCCTATGTACTGGAGTACGATGTATTCGTGTCACACAGGGGAGACTTCTCCAATGGGATCACTACCATACAGTGTATGTACGCCCCTGAATTCACCTCACATTCAGAAGGGATTCGCATACTTGTGGAATGAGATGGGTCCTGAGTGTCGTCCTTCTTTTTCCTCTTCTGGCCGGAGCACAGCAATTCGTTGATGTCTTCAAGTTGGACTATCGGCTCTCTCCGGAGAATCAATATCAAGACTCAGCGGCATCGTCAGTGGATATCGCAGATGTGCATCTCGGAGCCTTCCTACCCTTCGAACAGGACAATGGCGATTACATCATTTTAGGGGCTAATGCAACATGGAGCACCATCGATGATCTCAGAGTGAGTTCCGTTGGCCTGATAGGAGGGGTGCGGAATACGTGGAGATCGGACAGTGACAAGTGGGAATACATGACCCTACTTCTTCCCAAGATCAACAAAGATGACGGGAAGATTCTCGCAAGAGATGTCCAACTGGGCTTCTTCCATCTTTTCTACTACAAGAAGCGTCCGGGACTCAGGTACAAGTTCGGTATGTATATGAATGACGACCTTTTCGGGCTGCTCTTACTACCTCTCTTCGGAGCCGATTGGCAGATCGATGAGCGCACCCGACTGGAACTCACTGTACCTATGTCCGCATCTATCAGGCGTACGCTGAACGACCGATGGATGGCCGGATTCAATTATGTAGGAAGGAAATATTCATTCAATCTCTCTGCAGCGAATTCCTATCTGGAAGTGGCCGACAATACGGTGACACTGTTCTCAGATCTCTATCTCACAGAGAAGTTGGTGCTGAATCTACAAGTGGGTCATTCGGTATTGCGGGCATATGATCGATATCCGATCGGAGAAGGAGTGGATCTCTCATTTGGCGCAGTGGATCTGAACGATGATCGCAAGCCGCTCAATTCACCCCTCTCGCAAGGAATCGTGCTCAAACCAGTGCTGTTCTACCGGTTCACTTCGGATTGACCCTATACCTTGAATAGGACCATGCGGCCAGCATGGCCCCCAGTAAAGGAGCCAATACGTAGACGCTTATCGCGGCATGAGCAGGGTCGGGGAGAGCATATTCTCCCCATCCATTGAAGTAAGCCACCAGTCTAGGACCCAGGTCTCGGGCAGGATTGATGCCGCACTGGGTAAAAGGAGCCAGAACGGCAATTAACGAGGCCACCAGCAGCCCGATCGAAGCAGCAACTTTCCAGGTCAACCGCGATATCCCTTCGGTGATCATAAGAATGAAGTAAATGAGCAATCCCGTACCGATGAACTCTACCAGGAAGGCTGTAGGCCAATCGATGTCGATGAGGTGAGCATAGGATGGATTGGGAAAGAACTCACCGAACATCTGAGCACTTTCCTGACTCCTGAGTGGTGCTACGAAATGATAGAGATCCGCATCGGTGCCTAGGTTTGCTTTCTCCATGGACTCGATAGGGCTCTTGAAGAGTTGGAGAAGGGAGAATGCCGCAAGCACAGCACCGGTCAATTGGGCCAATGCATACGGAAACAGTCTTCTCCAGCTATGGTGGCGCGCCAGACACATGCCCAGAGTGACGGCCGGATTGAGATGTGCCGGGCACCATCTATCACAGATCTTGATGGCCAGGGTCACACCAATTCCCCATACCAGCGCTACCTGCCATAGGCTCGATAACCAGCCCAGGATGACCGCTGCACCCA
>JABDLZ010000045.1 GCA_013001705.1 Flavobacteriales bacterium | reverse complement strand
TGATGATACTGAGGTCCCATGACAGTCTCAGTTATTCTCCGGTAGAGTGATATACGAGCTGTACAGGCACATCTTCAAGTGAGAAATTACCCTTGTCATAAAGGAATTCCGTGGGGCTCATGGTCTCAAGCACTTTTATCGAACCTTGTATAGCGATATTCAATTGTTTTGCCGCTCGCACGATGGCTTCCTCAGGACCCAAGATCGGCTGAGGACTGTTCGCCTTGGAGTAGATATCCCTCACCATCCGGTCACCCATACTGAATACCTTACCATCGAGCAAGTTGAAGTTGGCAGTACCATTCTCGATCTCCAGCCCATTGACCATCTGTTTGATATGGACATGTGTCACCTTGGTACTTTCTGAGAAATAGCTATGACTTACGGACCACTCAGCATAATCTGATTCTTGTATTCCTAATTCTTCTTGATGGGCATTCAAATACGCTTGAATAATGTTCTCAGAGTCTTGAGCATAGCCGATGACGGTCATCAAGATGACGCTGAGAAGTACGGCAGAACGGATTATTGAACTAGGAAATGGTGTCATGGTCTCGATCAGTTATTATAGTTGCGAGGATAGCGTATATAAGTTCTTCCTACCAATTGAAGCACTTGAATGATAGGAAACCTATTGTAGTCTTTCATCCGGTGCTGATGCTTCATTTCAATCTATAGATTCCAGAGCTGTATCCAGCGCTGCAATCAAAGTCTGAGCGACCGAGTTGGAATTCTAATACTCAGCAGAACCAATTTCAGAGCGATACATTCCTTAAGGAACAGAAGGAACTGGCCAGATCGTAAATTTTGAGTTGTGGGTTTCAGGTATCGCCCTCAAGACTATCCAGTGATTCACGTAGGTCTTGGATCTCCTTCTGCATCGCCTCTACACGATCGAGCAGGTTGAGTATCACATCGATTCCCGGAGGATTGACTTTCAACTCACGGTTGAGTCTGGTGATACGCTCCAGCTGATCCAATTCATCATGTGAGATATAAGGATCCTCTTCACTACGGATGATGTGTATGAGTCCTACTTCTTCCAGTTCGAAGATGAAGTGTTCTTCCACCTCATAGTGGACACATATCTCTTTGATGGTCAAGCGGCTCATGTGCTTTGCAATTTCTTCAATTCTTGGAAAAGTTCGCGCTCCTTATCAGAGAGGTCTTGAGGTATCGCGATGGTATAGCGTACCATCAGGTCTCCGAATTGTCCTTCTTTCTTGTAGACGGGAAATCCTTTGCCTTTCAATCGAACCTTGGCCCCGTTCTGCGTACCAGGTTCTACCTTGAGCTTTGCCTTCCCATCGAAGGTATCTATTGTGACCTCACCTCCCAGTACGGCTGTGTATAGATCGAGTGTGACCTCCTTGTGCAGATTGTTCTTCACCCTCCTGAAAGGGCTGTCATTGACAATCGAGAATGTGATCAAGAGATCACCGGCCGGGCCTCCATTGATTCCTTCTCCACCATGCCCTTTGATACGTATGGTCTGGCCGTCCTTGACTCCTGCCGGTATCGTGAGACGGATGTTCTTGCCATTGACAGTGAGGGTTCGTTTGTGCGTCTCATAGACATCCTTGAGTCCTAGTTGCAGTTCGGCCTGAAGATCTGCACCCTTGAATCGGGTCGATCGTCCGGAGTAGTGACCTCCTTGGGCACCTCCGAACAGCGATTCGAAGAAATCTGAGAATCCACTATCTCCGAATCCATCGAAATCTGCTCCGCCATTACCTGAGGAGTAGGTATACGTACGACCACCACTTCTTCCTTGGGACTGCTGGCGTCTTTTAGCTTCCTCGAATTGATCGGCATGTTTCCAGTCCTTGCCGTACGCATCGTACTTCTTGCGCTTCTCTGGGTCGCTCAGCACTTCATGGGCCTCATTTACCCGCTTGAACTGGAGTTCCGCCTCCTTGTCATTGGGGTTGAGGTCGGGGTGATACTTACGGGCCAATTTTCGATAGGCCTTCTTGATCTCCTTGGCATCAGCATCTCTTTGGAGCCCCAGTACCTGATAATAATCGATGAATTCCACGCTTTCTGAATCTGAGCGGTACGAATTTAAACAGTGCTCGTGAATCTACCTGTGGATCTCAACAGAACCAGAAGGTCTCCACACCTGAGCATTGGGAAAGCCGTTCAGCTATCTCCTCCTGACCTGAGGAGGAAGCTACAGCTATGATGCATTGACTGTTGTGAAGAGTACGATCACTAGGTTGGATATTATGCCCATAGATGGGCGCTTGTTGTTTCCTCGGATTGTCTGAGATCCATTCGAAGTCGATACCCCTTTCGTTGAGCTGACGGGCGAGAATCTTGCCCTTAGCCCCTGCGCCCCAAAGAATGAGCTTTTGGTCCCTCTGACGATCGACCGCAAGGAAATACTTCAGTTTCATCTCCAAAAATCGATTGTCAGCATAGTTCGGGTCATTCCGCGAAGCTCGAGTACCGTGATCGCGCCAGCGGTGGATGATCTTATCCGTTGTAGATACTTCCAGCCCGGCTTGATAGGCCCTGAATATGAGGTCATAATCCTCTGGGTAGCGATCCGCATCGAAGGCCCCTATGACATCCAAGGTATCTCGGGTCATCATCCAGGCAGGAGAGGGGATGACGCACTCTTTGTAGATCTCCTTCCAGTGCCGTTCGGTATCCACTAATCCATTGAGCCAATCCGCATACTTTCGATATCCATCTCCAAGTGGACCGTCCGAGCGGAAGTACTCGACCTTTCCAGTAACGATCGTGCCTTCAGCGCACAAGAGATGTAGTTGCTCGAGCTTGTGGGGCATCATGATATCATCGGCATCCATACGGGTGATGCATTCACCCTGGCTTTGTGCATAGGCAGTTCGAAGTGCCTCGATGATTCCCTTGCCACTATTCTCTATGACATGGATGCGGTCATCGAATGGAGCATGAGCATCTAGAATGGCTCTGGAATCATCGCTCGAGTGATCATCTACCGCGATAAGTTCCCAATCCTGAAGAGTCTGAGAGGCAATGCTAGACAGACACTCCTCCAAATAGGGGGCAGCATTATAGACCGGCATGAGAATCGATACCATGCGCTGAAGAAAGGATTTTACAGCGTTGAGGCGAATATGCTTACCGAGTGAGCAGGATCTCTCCGAAGACTTCTTCTTGCTTGTTGTCGAAAACCGATTGGACTGTCAGACGATACACGTACACTCCATCCTGAGCATAATACTCGGAATCACCGGTGGATTGGCCATTCCATCCTTGCTCGATATCCTTGGTCTCGAAGACCAATTGTCCTTGACGATCGTAGATCTCGAAAGAGTAGAACTGAACATCAATGGCATGCCCTTGTACATAATAGATGTCATTGAATCCATCCCCATTCGGAGTGAAGGCATTGGGAAGATAGTAGCCATAGAATTCTCTGACAAAATGGGCCGTGATCGTATCATTGGCCGTCAGTTGCACGGTTATCTGGTCTGAATCTTCATCCGGGGTCGGGATATTGTGATTCATGGTCCATTCATCCAGGTCGAAATATTCTGATGGTCTAGCTTCTAAGAGACGCTCCAGATCCGGCTCGTAGTATTTCTCAGTGAACGGGTAGTAGGGTATGACCTGACCATCCAGTATAATCTCTCCCGTCCCGATGGGATGGACATCGTAAGTGATCTCATAGTTCTCATCTTCTATGAAATGCGCTACGATACTGCCCGTGCCATCGAGGAAGAATGAATTGGTCAGATCCTCAAGAGTCCCATCGAAGGTCAGACCATCGACCGTCCATCCACCGAAGCTGAAATGTTCGTTTAGAATGGCTTCTATGTCATAGGTCTCATTGGCGAGCAATTGGATGGTCACAGGGAAATCGGTATAAATCTGTCCGTTAAATATGATATATCCTCCTTCTGGATTATCGACCGTGATCTCGATGATGTAGTTCTCCTTCTCGACAAATACGGCCGTGATATAATCCGTGGTGTCCACCTCTATGCTCACGGTGTCTTCCAAGAGACCGGGGTCGAGTGTGTGATTCTCCAACTCCCAGTGATCGAATCCCCAGAACATGTCCTCTTCGACAGCGATCATAGGTAAAGGCACACTTTCTGGTGCTGTCACTGTGGTAGGCAGTGTGGAGTAGAGGGTGTTATTGAACTTGATGGATCCTGTACCCGCTGGTTCTACATCCAATACGATGTCGCTCGTTTCGTTCACGAACCATGCTGTGATCGTATCCGGCTGATTGAAGGTGAAGAATGCGGTATCCACCAGATAATCGGAAAGCACATGGTTATTGGTCTCCCAGTGACTGAATACGTTTATACCATAGGGATTGGCCTCCATCTCCACATCCAGATTCCCGAAATATTCTCCTTCCCAGGGACTATCCGTGACATCGATGCTGTTGAACTCCACGTAACCAGCACCTGGAGGCATGATCTGGATCATCAGTGGATAGGGACCTTCCACATCATAGCAATCGAGCATACCGTCATTGAAGGCAGCGCAACGGTCTACGATAAAACTTCGTACAGCGTCAGCATTCGATTGCCATTCGGCAACTGTACCTCCCCATCGATTCACCTGACGGGGCATCTCAGGCTCGAGCATCGTGATCAAGCTATCCCAGTGCGAGAGCATCACATCGCAGGAGAACAAGGTCTGGGAGAGATCGGCAAATCGGGAAACATAGTCGTTGTAGAATTCTTCATTGCCCAAGAGAGCATTGAGCACAGGCACATGGCCCTGACCTCCGGGGTCGCCTATCTGCTCGGGATTGCATGGATCGGCATCCGGAGAGGTATCCGGGATTCCCGTGAAATTGATGTACTCCCCGAAACTGGCATCGTTGTCCCAGAGAATGTATCGCCACTTCTTCTTGTCTCCATCCGGGTCTTTCCCTCTCCACCATCCGGTGTTCCAATTGAGCCAATCCGAGGTGACCACATAGGAGTTCAAAACGAAATAGTCTATGAGGCTACCGGTATTATAGACCGACTTCACATAGTCATAGTTCGCAGGATCGGTCATGTCCTGAGTAGTGATGAAGTCGACCAGGTCATCCCATTCATAACAGGTACCGCTGTCGTATTCGTTCCAAGTTCCTCCCCAGGTCTTGATGAAGTCGACTTCTCCTTCTCCTTGGTCGTAGTAGTAGTCGGTGAAATCCAGATCATCCACTTTCTCACGCACCTCGTACAATCCCCAGTACTGGCCATTGACATACATGACGCAAGGCTCATGGCTTCGCTCATCCATGCGCAGATCACCTATCTGACTCAGAGAGTGGATATAGGCATCGATCACATGTGCTCCTGCACCGGCAGGAGGGGAGAAGGGATAATTATCATTGGCTGCCGCCTTGATGATCAGACGCTGGTACGAGGGACGGTCCTTCGTGCGGAATATCGGATGATGGATCTCATCGTTGTATCCCATTTGATCGCGGGTGATATAATCGATACCGCGTTGGTCGTAGGCCCAGGAATCGTTTCCGTGCTCATTGAAGTCACCCCGTGCCTCGTCTTTCAGCTGACCATCGGCACCGAAGAATTCGAAATGACCGATAGGCTCGATCTGTGTCCCGTTCATCAAAGTCTCTATCTGAGGGCCTGAGATGGAGATGACAGGGAGTACGTGACCTTCAGCGATCAAATATGTATTGGTCTCAATAAAGGAGGGAAGGATCATCGGGTCATCACTGAATGCCCTCACGTGGATCACCTCGGTCGCATTGACATCGATAGGACCCATCACCTCAGGGGAGGCACCGGTAGGCTCATTTCCATTGGTCCCATAGCGTAAGGTCACACCGGCATCAGGAGAACTCACCGTGATGCTTATCGGACCTCCATGTGCACCAGAGGCGATGTCTATGGTCGGAGTAGCCGCATAACCATTAAATCCGCCCGCATTGGCCGCACCTGGTGAAGGGTTGGTGAAGACACCCCAAGTCGCTCCGCCATCTGTCAGTCTACCCCAAGAGTGGTTGGTCTGATTGGGATTCTCCATCCAAAAGACATCGATGATCGTACCAGCAGGGTCTGCGAGTACCGCATATTCCTGATTCTTCTGATTGATCTTGAAGCTGGTATGGATGTTCGTGCCGGAAACCGTATTCCGATTGGATGCAAAGACCACACGGTATCCTCCAGCCGGCACTGTCACTGAGGATGTCACCTCGAATTTGGTAGGCTCTAGAATGTCATCGCTCAGGTAGTACCCAAGGAGATCGACATCGGCAGCACCGGTATTGTAGATCTCGAACCAATCCTCGTATTCACCGAAGTTGTCTGTATGATCGGTGTAGTTCGCTGCACACACTTCATTGATCACCAATTGCGATGAGAGGTGCATGCTGGCCATGAAGCAGAGAAAGAATAGCGGTAGACGTATGTTCATGGAAAGCAATGGGTTGCAGTCTATATTAATACAGCTAAAATACTCCAATACCCTAAGAGGCATCAAGAATGTTATGTGCATTCTAGGAGTGCTGTTATCATCTTATTCTACTTCTAGGACAAGTCCTTTGAGGTATTCGCCTTCTGGATGGAAGATGTTCACCGGGTGATCACCCGGCTGATGCAGTTGAGCGATGATGCGGACCTTGCGATTCTCATTGATCGCTGCAGATAGCACCGTATCCCTGAATATTTGTGGAGTGATCACCTGCGAGCAGGAGAAGGTCATGATGACTCCCCCCGGTTTGATCTGCCGGATCGCGTGCCCATTCAGTCGCTTGTAGCCTTGAATGGCATTATGCCTACTGTGCATGCTTTTAGCAAAAGCAGGAGGATCGAGAATGATGATGTCATAGTCCGTTTCGAGATGTTTGAGATAGTCCACGGCATCTGCCTTGATACTCTCATGGTTCTTGTCGGAGTGACCGTTGAGTGCGACATTCTCATCTACTAGGTCCATGGCTTTTTGAGAACTGTCCAAGGAGTGTACCATGGAGGCTCCGGCATCGAGGGCATAGATGCTGAATCCACCGGTGTAGCAGAAGGTGTTGAGCACTTTCTTGTCTTTGGCGATGCTACCCAGATAGGCTCGATTCTCTCGTTGATCGATGAAGAAACCGGTCTTCTGTCCGGTCACCCAATCGATCTTGAAGCGATGGCCATATTCCTTGAATTCCCTCAGGCCGTCATCCGATCCAGAGATGTAGCCGTTCTCCACGCTGGTCCTGTAGTCTCGTGGGAGCGTTTCATTGCTCTTGTCATACACAGCAGTGATGCGCCCTTCTGATGCTTCCAGGATAGAGGCCGCCAGCTTCTCTCGCATCTGATGTACCCCGATATCATGCGCTTGGAATACCGCGGTCTGGCCATATACATCTACGATACATCCGGGAATCCCATCTCCTTCAGCATGCAACAATCGATAGATCTCCGTCTCGGCATTGTCGGTCAGGCCTAGGTTCTTCCGCAATCTAAAGGCCGAGCGTATACGTTCTTCGAAGAAACTCTCCTCGATAGGCTCATCCTGAAAGGTCAGGACACGTACCGAGATGCTACCCTGAGTGCTGAATAATCCACGCCCCAGGAATCGGCCTTTATTGGCATGCACACTTACGATGTCCCCATCCTGAGGGTGTCCTTCCATGGCCTTGATAGCACCAGAGAATACCCAGGGATGTTGACGGACCAATGAGCGGTCTTTCTTGCTCTTGAGATAGATCTTACTTTCTGTCATGGGCTGCAAGTTTAGCGGATAAAGCAGGAGAACTAGGAGAAATTATTTCACTGAGAAGGCTGCCATAAGAATCGATAGGGAAGGAGAGCATCTTCACCTGCATAGTCCACACCGATACGAGGGCCGACCTGGATCTCATCCTGAGGCACTCGGTGTCCTTCTTCCCATAGGCTCAATTCAGGTGAATCCAAGGTGATGCCATCCATGCGTCTATCGATAGCCAAAGCTTGGCAGAGCTTTCCTGGCCCATCACTCAGGCCTTTACTGCGGGTCATGGCTCTTCTTCTGTGGATGATGTCCAAGCCTTCCATAGGTATGACGGATCGAACTAGTATGGCATGTGGTACTCCTTCTTCTTGGACCACTACATTGAACATTTCGTGAATTCCGTAGCAGAGATAGACATAGGCTATGCCACCTCGGGCATACATGGTCTCTGTGCGGGCTGTTCTGCGGTCATTGTAGGAATGAGCCGCTCTATCTTCTATGCCCAAATAGGCTTCGGTCTCATTGATTATGCCTGAGGTCACTTGACCTTCACGCTCCGTACGGATGACCTTGCCCAGTAGCTGACGAGCAATATCCAAGGTACTCGCATCCAGATAGAAGTTGGGCGGGAGGATATGGCTCACTGGATCACGGCCTTTTGGGTAGCCAGCCGTGGTCCGGTCCAACGGATATCCTTTCCCTCTATCCCAACATATCCTTTATCGACCGCCCATCGAAGGACTTTCTCATGATCCGGCATCTGTGCAGCGAGAGTGGAGCGGATCGATTCTACATCCTGTTCTTCAGCAAGTGCGTCTCTCAATTTCAGTAGCATTTCGATGCGTTGCTGTCCTTTACCGCCTTGAGAGGTCTTCGTACACACATCACATTTTCCACAATCATCCAGACTCTGCTCTCCGAAGTAGCGAAGTATCTGGACCATACGACAGTCCAGTTCGTTCTTGAGGTAGTAGAAGAGAGCATTCTGCCTCCCCACCGTGCGCTGCCTCATTTCCTGCATGGCGCGGGTGTCCAATCTCAGGTCGCGGTCATACTGACGTGCGAGCACATAGGTCACACTGGAACTTCCTTTTCGTTTATGATAGGTGAGGATACCTCTGTTCTCAGCCTGCTCTAGTAAGAGTTCTACGCTCTTGACCGGGATCTTGGCTGCCTGGGCCAGTTGTTCCTCATTGATGGCCACGGGAGACTGATAGAGATTGGTGCGATGGCGAAGGAGGACCTGTAGGAGTTTCCCCATTTCCGAATCGGTCTGTCGCAACTCGCTCCAGCGGGCCTGTTGCAGATGGAGTTGGACCCGCGAAGGCTCTCGTAGTCCTTTGTGTAAATGGATATATCCGTTCTGTTCAAGAATCTTCAAGGCTCCGAGGGTACTGAACATGCCCAGTCCACTCTGTTTGGCCAGTTGGACCAGATCCACTCCAAAGGTCGATTCCGCTCCGCTACCAGCGGCCAGACCCAAACGGTCACTCATCACCTGATAGACTTTCTTCACCGAATCTACCTGGGGATAGCTCCGCGCCAGATTCTTGCGGACATCCATCATGTCACTTTCATTGAACAATTGAACGGCCTGGGCCGACCGGCCATCCCTACCGGCCCTTCCAGCTTCTTGGTAATAGGATTCCAGACTATCGCTCAGGTCGAAGTGGATGACCATGCGCACGTCTGATTTATCGATCCCCATTCCAAATGCATTGGTCGCTACCATGAATCTGAACGTGCCTTTTAACCAATCGTCCTGAGCCTTGGTGCGGGTGGCCGTATCCAGTCCGGCATGGTAGTAACCTGCGGGTATCCCCTCTGACCTTAATAATTCGGCCAATTCTCTGCACTTACGCCTGTTGCGCACATAGATGATCCCCGAGCCTTCGGAAGATCCTGTGGCCTCTTGCAATAAGACACCCCGTTTATCCTCGGTCTCCCGCACCTGAAAGGAGATATTGGACCTGGCAAAACTGCCTTGGATGACGTTCTTCTCTTTGAAAGCCAGTTGGTCCTGGATATCATCAACCACCTCTGGTGTGGCCGTTGCGGTCAATGCGATGACCGGTACGCCATGACAGACCTCTCTGATCTCTGCGATCCTGCGATAGGCCGGTCTGAACTCATGACCCCATTGGGAGATACAATGGGCCTCATCCACAGCAATAAGGGCTACGGGCATTCGATTCAGACGGGTCATGAACAATTCGTTCCCGATGCGCTCAGGTGCGATAAAGAGGAATTTGACTCCACCATATATACAGTTGTCCAGAATACGGTCGATATCCGAAGGGTGTACTTGAGAACTGATAGTCTCTGCAATGATGCCTTTGCTGCGCAGACCCTCTAGTTGATCCTTCATGAGAGCGATGAGGGGAGAGATGACTATAGTGACTCCTTCACGCAGAATTCCAGGTATCTGATAGCAAATGGATTTCCCTCCACCGGTAGGCAAAAGGGCCAGCACATCCCGACCAGCACTCGCTTCTTGGATGATGTCTTCTTGAAGCGGGCGGAAGGATGCATAGCCCCAGTGTTCATAAAGTATCTCCGATGCTGTTCTCAAATCTTCATATATTCAGCACACCTGCCGAGAGCTATTCTCGTTATGCACTTGTGCATGGTCATAGCACTGACAATAAAAAGTACCACGAGATTAAACATAATCATTCATGATATCATTGGAAGACAAGATCAAGGTCACCGAGACCACTGAATCGCGACTGGCTACCTTCGACAAGGAGAATATACAGTTCGGAAAGGTATTTGCCGATCACATGTTCTCAGCGGATTACCGGAACGGTGAGTGGACCGATTTCGAGATTCTACCCTATGGTCCGCTTGCACTCAGCCCGGCTACCAGTGCACTGCACTATGGGCAGGCCCTTTTTGAAGGACTCAAAGCCTATAAGAACTTGGAAGATGAGATATTCCTTTTCAGAGTGGGAGCCAATGCACGGAGATTGAACTCTTCAGCTGAGAGGCTCTGCATGCCTACGCTACCTACTGAGATCTTTACCCAAGCTGTGAAGCGACTGGTCCAGATGGACCGTGAGTGGATACCCAACAAACCGGGCTCTTCCTTATATGTACGTCCCTATATGTTCGCTACGGATGATTACATCGGAGTGAAGCCTTCAGACACCTACAAGTTCATCATCTTCACCTGCCCGGTGGGAGCCTATTACAATGAACCTGTGCGCGTGAAGATCGAGACCATGTACAGCCGCGCTTGTGAAGGAGGAGTGGGAAGAGCAAAGGCTGCAGGTAACTATGCGGCTTCTCTGTTTCCCGCGAAGAAGGCCAAAGAAGAAGGCTATCACCAATTGATATGGACAGATGCTAAAGAGCACAAATACATCGAAGAATCAGGTACGATGAATGTGATGTTCGTGGTAGATGACGTCCTCTATACTCCAACTACGGTAGGTACTATCTTGCCGGGTATCACACGTGACTCTGTGCTCAAAGTGGCAGAATCCTGGGGAATGCGTGTACAGGAGACAAGTATCCACGTGGAAGAACTCGAACGCGCACTCAAGGCCGGTCGGGTAAAAGAAGCATTCGGTACCGGAACAGCGGCCACGCTGGCCCGTATCAAGACCATTGGGTATAATGGCAATGATTATGACCTGCCTGATTTCACTGAGAATGATTTCTCCATACGCATGCAGAACTTCTTGGAAGATCTCAAGCGCGGTAAGGAAAAGGATCTATGGGGATGGGTGGAGAAGTTGAGCTGATACCATTTAAATAGGAAACACTTCCAAAGCCTTTTGCATCGCTCGATCAAAAGGCTTTTTTTCTACCCCACAATCGATTCCGTGTTGGGAGAAGTACTCCACCATCCGCTCGGTAGGCATATTTCCCGTGAGGCGATCGGCAGCCATGGGACATCCTCCAAAGCCCTTGATGGCCCCATCGAATCTGCGGCAGCCGCTCTCGAAGGCACTGGAGACCTTTTCTTCCCACGTAGTTGGAGTCGTGTGGAGATGGGCACCGAATTCCACTTCAGGCAGTTCTGGGATGAGATTGCTGAACAGATATCGAATGCTCTCGGGTCTTGAGGTACCTATGGTGTCAGAGAGGGAGATGGTCTTGACCTCGAAGAGCTTGACCAATTTATAGCACCATCCCATCACGATGTTGACATCCCAGGGTTCACCATAGGGATTGCCGAATCCCATGGAGATATAGATGACCAGTTTCTTATTGTGCTTTTCACAGAGTGCAGCGATATCATCGATCCGACTCAGGGAATCTTCTATCGAGCTATTGATGTTCCTACGTAGGAAGGTCTCGGATATAGAAAAAGGATATCCCAGATAGTCCACCTTTTCTTGAGCACATGCATCTACTGCACCTCGCTTATTGCCTACAATGACGAGTAGCTCAGTGTCAGAATTCGATCGGTCCAGCCCGGCCAGGACTGACGCAGTATCCTTCAGTTGGGGAATGGCCTTGGGCGATACGAAGCTGCCGATGTCTATGGTATCGAAACCGCACTCCAAAAGCTGTTGATGGTAGGCGGTCTTCAACTCCGTAGGGATGAATTCCTCGATACCCTGCATGGCATCACGCGGGCATTCTATCAATTTCACCGGTCCTTCTTTCTTCATGGAGCTGTACGGATACCGCGTATGATACGGGAGATCAATGCGGGCCCTTCAAAAATAAAGGCAGAATATACCTGAATCAATGCCGCCCCAGCATCCAATTTTTCTTGAGCCGTTCTGACATCATGGATACCACCCACACCGATCACCTTGAATCTACCTTCTGCTCTATCTGAGAGATAGCGAACAACTTCTGTTGCGCGTTGGTTCAATGGTCTACCGCTCAAGCCGCCATTTCCAATAGAGTCAATAGCGGTAACTGGAGTCTGTAGTCCGTCTCGGGAGATGGTGGTATTGGTGGCGATGACCCCATCGATCCCACTTTCCACAACGATCTCTACGATATCATCGACTTGAGTATCGGTCAGATCGGGAGCTATCTTGAGCAGGATGGGACGCTGCACTTCATACTGACCTGCTTCTCGGTACATCCGGTTCAAAATCTCCAGTAGAGGTCCTTTCTCTTGTAGCTTTCGCAACCCGGGTGTATTGGGTGAGGAGACATTGACCACGAAATAGTCCACATGGGGATGCAGACCATGAAAACAGGTGACATAATCCTCTACCGCCTGCTCATTGGAAGTGTCCTTGTTCTTGCCGATGTTCCCACCTATGATGACATCCTTGGGGCGTTTCTTCAAATTCTCCACCATGGCCTCCAGTCCACGGTTATTGAATCCCATACGATTGATGAGGGCCTCGTCCTTCTTCAGGCGGAAGAGCCTAGGCTTGGGATTACCTGCCTGTGGACGTGGAGTGACCGTGCCCACCTCTATGAATCCAAAACCCAGACTGCGTAGGGCATGCATATATCGTGCATCCTTGTCGAAACCAGCAGCCAGACCCACGCGATTGGGAAATT
Organism: Flavobacteriales bacterium; assembly: GCA_013001705.1. Classification (NCBI taxonomy): domain Bacteria; kingdom Pseudomonadati; phylum Bacteroidota; class Flavobacteriia; order Flavobacteriales; species Flavobacteriales bacterium. Next base: position 6,849 of record JABDLZ010000045.1, on the reverse strand, counting down.
CCAGTCCGAAGACCTCTTTGGCATCCTCTGCTTTTCTGGTTGAGAATAGCCCGCGGAGTATCCATCGCGTAGGAGGAAATCCCTGTAGGACATTCAATGCATTCATGGTCATGTAATGCACCCTCTCGGTAGGGAAGAGGAATAGGAGGGGTCTGATCAGGGAACGGTAGAGCATTGCGGAGCACAAAGATAGTTTTGTGGATATTCGCTCGTTCTGACCACGGCTATGAAAGCATTCTTAGAACAGCTTGCAGATCGACTCCTAGACATCGGTGAGGAATTGCCGCACACAGCAGTCATCTTACCCAGTAGGCGCGCCATCACCTTTCTGAAGAAGGCGCTGGCCGAGCAATCCGATCGGCCCATATTCTTGCCTCGGATCTTCACGCTGGATGATCTGGCCCGGTCCATCACCGGACTCCGACCGGCCGACCCCATGCGCATCGGATTGGAATTGTATCGATGCTATTCTGAGATCGATGATGTGGTAGAGGAATTCGATGTGTTCGATGCCTGGTCCACGGCTATCCTCAAGGACTTCAATACCCTGGATACCTATCTCATCGAAGCGGAGCAGCTGTATACCGACCTGGGCCATCTCAAGGCGATCAACGATTGGAGTTTCCTCGCTGAAGAACTGGGGGCCGAGCAGGATGAGTTCAATCGGTTCTGGATGCGATTAGGTCCGTTGTATAATCGCTTCAATGCATCCCTCAGAGAAAGGGGTGAGGCCTATTCAGGAGCCATCATGCGGGAGGCAGCCATACGCTCCAGCACGTCACAGGTCCTACCCTATATCTCGCGATTCCTATTCGCAGGATTCAATGCACTTTCGAAGGCCGAAGAACTCCTCATAGACTCTCTTCAATCCCAAGACCGCTGTGAGGTCTATTGGGATGATGCTCCATTCATTCGTGAGAACAGTTTGGACCCTGCGGGCCTATTCATGCGGAAATGGAAGCACAAGGACTGGAAGCAGACCTTCAATGATGGGAGATCGGAGACTTTACCCATCCACATCTCCTCCCATCCCCATGCCATCTCACAGTGTATGATGGCGGGAGGCTTGCTCCAAAACATGGAGAAGCACGAGGAGGTAGCCATAGTGCTGGCCGATGAGAGCATGTTAGGTGCCTTGGTCGAGCAATTCCCACACAGTGTGGAGCATGTGAATATCACCATCGGGATGTCCTTCCGCGATACCTCTGTCTATGGTATGGTAAAGTCCTATATGACAGGGATCATACAGGCCGATCGCTCTGAGGACAAAGGACTCGATTGGCAGATCCATCATGCACCGCTCAAGGAGTGGATGGAGATAGCTGCTCGATTCGGTCTCATCGGATATGATCTGCTGCGCAAGCTGGAGTTCCAAGTAAAAAAGAATCGGAACATCTTCTTTCCGGAGTCCGATCTACGAGCACTGCTGGGCGATGGGCCGGTCGATAGATACGGTCTGGCGACCGGTGTACCATCCAGCATGATCCGGGCGCTTATCCATCAACTGGAAGATATCAACTCAAGGGACCGATTGAGCGAAGGAGTAGCTACTCGGATGAAAGAGATCATAGAGCAGTCAGAAGAGGTCATTGCAACATATTCCTTCATCCGTACCGGGGAACAGGTCTGGCGCTCTCTGCAATCTGCCCTAGCCCGAGAACGATTATCCTTTATCGGAGAACCGCTACGCGGGCTGCAGGTGATGGGGCTGTTAGAGACTCGGGCCCTGTATTTCGATCAGGTGATCCTCCTCGGAGCCAATGAAGGCAAGCTGCCCAAAGGAAGGAGTTATGACACCTTCCTTCCACACGATATACGCGCACATTACAAATTGCCTACCCAGTATGAGGAGGATGCCATCTTCGCCTATTACTTCTCTCGCTTGCTCTTCAGTACCGATAGGCTCCATATTGCATACACGAGTGAGCGAGATGAATTCGGTGGAGGGGAGAAGAGCCGCTACATCTCTCAATTGGAGGCCGGACTCCCTCAGCGCTGGGGATTGCAGACCGATATCACGCATGAGGATTATCCCGTGAGACCGATCCGCGTGCCGGGTGTGGAAGTAGAAGTTCCCATGAGTCCTATTATTCAGAATGCGATCGATGTCTTTTTGGAACGCGGGGTCTCATTCAGTCGACTGAGCGAATTCACCCGATGCCCATTGGACTTCTATTACAAAGTAGTACTCGGTATGGGGGAAGAAGATGAGGTGGAGGAGGAGATAGGCAGCAGTGAGTTGGGCAGTGTGGTACATGAGGTGCTCGAAGATGCCTTCGCTACACATATGAATGGTGCGGTGATCACCACTCAAGCGCTGGAAGACATGCATGCCGGGATCGATGAGCGCTTGGAAGCAGTCATGGAGAAGTACGCCTTGCAACAATTGAGTGAATCAGGAGAAAGCGCTTTGGTCAAGGCGATGGCCCGTGAGATGTTACACAATTTCTTTCTCAGGGAAAAGAAAAGGATACGTGGGAAGAATATACATATACTAGGCCTCGAGGAGAGACTGGAATATGAGACCCGTATCGTCTTGGGAGGGCAGGAACGCAGCGTCCGATTCAAAGCATTCATCGACCGGGTCGAGCAAGTGGACGGTCAGGTGGTGCTCATCGATTATAAGAGCGGTAAGGTGAATGCGAGCGACCTGGTGATCAAGAAGATGGATGAAGAAAGCCTGTTCGATCCGAAGAAGAGCAAGGCCTTGCAACTACTTTATTACCAATGGCTCTATTACAGAGTGAAGGAGCAAGAGGCACAAGCGGCCATCATATCCATGTTGGGTATGGATACTGAAGTAAAGCCTTTGGTCATGCAGGCAGATGGACTAGAGCAAGCGGAGATACTTGAAGAATTCGAGCAGATGCTCTATGGACTTATAGAGCGATTGTATAACACTCCCGTATTCAGACACGAAACGGAGCATGGAAAGTATTGCCAATACTGTGTAGAGTTAGAAGAGAGCGAGTGGTGAACAACCAAAAAAGCGCCTCGGGGGGGAAGCGCTCTCTTGGAAACCTGCAAGGAAAATTTTGAAACCATCGCAATCTGTTCAGGATTGCTTTCAATAGAAAGACGAAGGGCAGTGCTTCAGGTTGCCACCGATTCTTGAAAAAAGTAGTCAGAATCAGTGATTTTTACATCCGAGATTCCATAACACTATGAAAATCAAACATATAGGAATCTTGAATATTTGTCCTAAAAGGAGGATTTTCCGTTCATATGGGGTCTGTACCGTGTAAAAAAGCCGCTCTGAAGGGCTCATTTCATGGCTTATCTTCGGCTTCTCGAATCAAAATCGACTTTATTATCATGCAAAAAATCAGAATCGCCCTATTTCCGATGATCATACTTCTGCTCATCACCTCATGTCGAGGAGAGCAGAAAGAGGTGGAGAAGAGTCCACTGGAAAAGGATATGGAGGCCTATGAAGGGGAGACCTTCACACCAGAACCCGATGCCGATGGTTTCGTATGGCAGACCGACAAATTCGCTGACCTCAAGATCATCCGCTATCAAGTGCCTGGATGGGACCAGCTCAGTACAGACCAGCAGAAGTTGGTCTACTATCTCAACCAAGCTGGACTCAGCGGTAGAGATATCATGTACGACCAGAACTACCGACATAATCTCAAGATCCGCAAAGCACTCGAGAAGATCTATACCACCTATGAGGGTGACAAGGGTACTCAGGGCTGGCATGCCTTCGAGACCTATTTGAAACGTATCTGGTTCTCCAACGGGATACATCACCATTACAGCACCGACAAGATCAAGCCTGGATTCTCCCGCGAATACTTCGATGTGCTGGCTGAGAAGACAGGTGTCACTTTGGACGAAGAAGCGCTCAAGGCCATCTTCGATCCGGAATTCGATGCCAAGAAGGTGAATCAGGATCTGGCCAAAGGACTGCTCAAAGGCAGTGCGGTCAATTTCTACGCATCGGATGTCACTGCCGATGAGGTGAAGGATTTCTATCAAGCGCGTATCGATAAGGACGACCCTCGTCCTGTCGAGCATGGACTTAATTCCAAGATCGTGAAGAATGAGAATGGAGAGTTGGAGGAAAAGGTCTGGAAAGTAGGAGGGATGTACTCACCTGCCATCGAGCAGATCGTCTCATGGCTGGAAAAGGCCGTCACCGTGGCTGAGACCGATCAGCAGGCCAAGGCCCTGAATCTGCTCATCGAGTACTACCAGACGGGAGACCTGAGCAAATGGGATGAGTTCAACATCGCTTGGGTAAATGCCACCGAAGGTGATATCGATTACATCAACGGATTCGTAGAGGTCTATAACGACCCGATCGGATTTCGAGGGAGTTACGAGACCATCATAGAGATCACGGATTTCGATGCTTCAGCGCGTATGGCGGTCATGGCGGAGAATGTGCAGTGGTTCGAGGATAATGCTCCTCTCATGGATGCCCACAAGAAGCCCAATGTGAAAGGAGTGACCTATAAGGTGGTCACAGTGGCCGGTGAGGCGGGTGATGCTTCACCGAGCACTCCTATCGGAGTCAATCTGCCGAATAACAACTGGATCCGCCAAGAACATGGCTCTAAATCGGTATCGCTCGGAAACATCGTCAATGCTTACTCCAAAGCAGGTGGTACAGGCATGCTGAGTGAATTTGCTCATGACCCTGAGGAGATCGAGCTGGAGAAGGCACACGGAGAATTGGCCGACAAACTCCATACGGCCCTGCACGAAGTGGTAGGACATGCATCTGGTCAATTGGAACCCGGCACCGCTACGCCCAAGGAGACCTTAGGTTCGTACATGAGCACCTTGGAAGAGGGCCGTGCCGATCTGGTGGCCTTGTACTACATCTATGACCAGAAGATGGTCGATCTAGGGCTGATGGAAAGCTTGGATGTTGGAAAAGCCGCCTATGATGGATATATCCGTAATGGATTATTGACCCAGCTCCGCAGACTGGAACTCGGAAAGGATGTAGAAGAAGCCCATATGCGTAATCGTCAGTGGGTATCCAAGTGGGTCTATGAAAGAGGTAAGGAGGACAATGTGATCGAAGAGGTGAAACGGGATGGGAAGACCTATTACAACATCACCGACTATGACAAGTTACGTGAGCTATTCGGAGAATTGCTGGGAGAGGTGCAACGCATCAAATCCCAAGGCGATGGTGAGGCCGGAGCCAAGCTGGTAGAAGACTATGGAGTGAAAGTGGATCAGACCCTGCATGCCGAGGTCCTAGATAGAGCAGAACAATTGAATATCGCGCCTTATGGTGGATTCATCAATCCCATTATCTCGATGGACGGGGATGCGGTCAAGATGGAATATCCGGATGATTTTGTGGAGCAGATGCTTTACTATTCGTCAAATTACAGCTTTCTCCCAGTAGAGAATTAATAAACATCATATTAGAACTTAAGAAAAGAAGGAGGCTCGAGAGGGTCTCCTTTTTTGATTCAAGAGGGGTGATTCAAGATTCAAGAGAATCGTGAATCAAGAGGCGCAATGACCATCAGATTGCGGTCCATCATTTGCTACATTCATCCCAAACACACATCGATGAAACCGATATCCTTTCTTCTCAGTCTGACCTTGAGCATCTCCCTGATGGCCACCGGAGGAACAGCGGTACCTGATCATGGGCCCTGGGATAGGCTGCTCCAGAAACATGTGGATGACCAGGGATTGGTCGATTATAAAGCACTTGCTTCCAGTCCGGCATTCGATACCTATCTGCTCACCCTCTCGGGAAGCCATCCGGATGACAGCTGGTCCCGCGATGAGCAGATGGCCTATTGGATCAATGTGTACAATGCTTACACCGTTCAACTGATCATCAAGAATCTTCCTTTGGCTTCCATCAAGGAGATCGATATGCCTTGGGACAAGAAGTTCATCGAGATAGAAGGGAGTACATATAGTCTCAATCAGATCGAGCATGAGATCCTCCGTCCTGAATTCAAAGATGCCCGCATTCACTTTGCGGTCAATTGCGCTTCATTGGGTTGTCCACCGTTATATAACCGCGCCTTCTTGCCCACTCGCCTACAGAATCAGCTCGAGCTGGTTACCCGCAACTTCATCAATGATGAGCGCTACAATCAATTGAATGGAGATATCGCCAGTATCTCGAAGATCTTCGACTGGTATGCATCGGATTTCGAAAGGGAAGGAGGAGTGGCCTATTTTATCAACAAGTACGCGCATTCCAAGCTCGATCGTGATGTTCAATTGAGCTATAATGACTATGATTGGTCTTTGAATGATCAGAAATAGATGCGTAGACTCTTGATGATATTTGCCAAGCTTCCCGAACATGGGAAAGTGAAGACCCGCCTGGCCGAGACCATCGGTGAAGACCTGGCCTTGAAAGTCTATTTGAAGCTACTCCAGCACACCCATGAGGTGGCCAGCAAGGCCGACAGTGATAAGCTGATATTCTATACCGGTGAACCGACTGAGTTCGATCTATTGGATTATTACAGGATACCTAAGACCACTCAGAGCGAAGGCGATCTCGGAGAGCGGATGAAGGATGGATTCAAGCGTGCTTTTGCACAGGGATATGATCAGGTCGTCATCATCGGATCGGACTGTTTCGAGTTGGAGACAGAGCACATCGATGCGGCCTTCTCATCTTTGGATGCACACGATGTAGTGATCGGTCCGGCCTCGGATGGTGGATACTATCTCTTAGGGATGAACAGCATGATCGATGAACTCTTCGAGAACAAGGTGTGGAGCTCTGAAGATGTATTCTTGGACACCGTGCTCGACTTGAAGAAGCACGAAGCATCCTATCACATCTTGAGCACTTTGAATGACGTGGATCGTGAAGAGGATCTCACCGAAGAACTCAAACAA
>JABDLZ010000044.1 GCA_013001705.1 Flavobacteriales bacterium | reverse complement strand
CCCTTCCAGTGCCAGATAATCACTCACGGTCTCATTATAGGATAGTTCGGTGCGTCTTGATTGAGAGCCCGGGTCGGGGATATCGTTATGGAAATAGAGCCGGATAGGGAGAATGCGGTTGAGTTCTGAGATGTCCTCGATCTCTTCTGGTACCCGATCATCCGTAAAGAGGGTGTCGAGTTGTTCCACTTTCTGAGAGAATCGAAAGATGTCTGAACAGCAAAAGGAAGCCTCTACATCTTCAGTTCCTCTATCCGAGGTGACCAGGCCACCTTCCACTGTGATCTCCAGGGAATGGTCGTTCAAGGAGCTATTCAGTGGCAGACCTAGATTCTGCGGAAGAGACGTCTCTCCTGCCTCGGCAGGGTGCCACTTCACTTGGAAGAGGTCATAGCCACCATAACCCGGGTGACCGTCTGAGCTGAAATAGAGGAGCGAGTCGGATAGTTGATAGTTCGGGGTCACTTCATTCCCCACGCTGTTAATGGAGCTAGGAAGGGCTTTGATATCATGCACATGGTTCCCAGATAGCCGGCCCCAGTAGAGGTCATACGTGGAGTTTTCAGTCTCTCGTTTCGCGCTGAATAGTATGAAGCTTTGTTCATCTTGAGTGAAAACAAAGGGATGTCCAATAAATGGATAGTCGGGCAAGCCGTCCATAGTCAAGACCTTGATGACTTTGGTCGAGTCTTCCCAGTTGATCATTCCTAATTGGGAGCTGTTTTCCTCGAACAGGGTAAAAAAGAGTCGATCACCCGCTGGAGAGAATCGAGGATTCAAGAAATGAACTTGATCGAAGCCAGTTTGCAGATTCATCTGCTGCGCTTCACTGGCTCCATAGGTGTCTACCTCGCTGTGATAGAGCCGGGCGAAATAGGTAGAAGGTTCATCCAATCCTCCATTCTCATCATACGCTCCGCGAAGAGAGCTGAATACGAGATCACCCTTCGGATGCATTGTCGCTCCGGATTCACTTTCTGTCGTATTGATGCGCTCATCCAATCGGATGAGTTCTACATCCTCTTCCGGAATGGGATTGGAGAGCGCGTAGCTACACGATTGCAGTTGACCTTCTACCCATGCTTTTTGCTCAAGGTCATCCGTGCGTCTCAAAGCACGTTTCCAGAATTCAATGGCTGACTCGTATTCGCCCAGGTACATCTTCAACTGGGCGATCTCTCGTGGACCTTCTGGGAAGAATCGACCCCTCCCTTTGCTGTATACCTTCAGATAAAGTCGCAAGGCTTGTGGATAATTGCCCACTTCACGGTATGCGCTCGCGAGAGCATAAGTGAGTTCTTGGCGTGAGGAGTCCAATTCAAAGGCATATTCATAGTATCGCACCGCTCCCACAGGGTCACCTACTTCCATGGCCTGGTCGCCAAATGCCACCCAGTGATAGTAATCCTGAGAAGAAAGGGATGAGCTCAAGCCAAGTATGAAGATCAGAATGCAGAATCGTCTCATAGGATCCTCAGGCATTTGCGATGAAGGACACGTTCTTCTCGGAATACATCCATGAGGTAGATCGCGGTCAGCTCCAATGCCCCTCGATTGCGTGAGGCGACTTCCAAGGGAGACAGATTCACATCATAGCTCATTCCGAATATCCATTCATCCCTTTCGAATCCGAAACAGATATAAGCTCCATCGTTCCATCGGGCCAGAGCTCCGATATAGGCTCTGCGTTTTGCTAGAGCGGAGTACTCCCAGGTATGTCTGATGCGAGTACCGAGCAGATACTCTTGATAAGGTCCTTGCCACATCATTCTGCCAGAAGGGATGATGTCCCAATTGTCATCCAATCCCACAGAATATTCACCATATACTGAATGTCGCTGACGCAAGAAAACACTTACATCCTGTTTGAAGCTGACATCCGGGGTGCTCAGATTCCAGATACTCAGACCCAGCAGCCTCATTCTCCCCCGTTGCTGATAGCGGATCACACTCAGGCCGGCATGGACATCCAGATGTGAGACCTTATCCCCCCTCAGCAACTCTCCGTCTGAAAGTGAAGCGTCATAGAGGGTTCCATCGTACTGTGCATCAAAGCGCAGGGCATCGAAATCGATGCGTTTCTGAGTAAATCCTATGGAGAGCCCAGAGCGAAGCTCAGTACGCCCTTCATCATCCATCGGGGTGGCCTTGCTGATGAGTGCGGCCATGGAGAATGTGTTGAACCGAGAATCACCTGCACGATCATTCATGATCCTCAGCCCCAGGCCAAGTCCTTTGATCTGCTGGAAATCATGGGCATCTGCGGTGAATTGGAAAGTGCTGTAAGGTAGGGTGACCGAGCGCCACTGTACCCGATGGACCCCACTGATGCGATAATCACTATCGAATCTGCCGGTGAGGGAAGGGTCCGTGCTGAGGTCGGTCAAGAAGAATTGGGAGAAGTGGATATCCTGTCCTTGGGAAGGAATGCTCAGGCCCAGGCTGAGGGAAGCAATCGCTATGGATAGGATTAGATGCCTCATCGGATCAAAGTGATATTCCCTTTTTCGAAATTCTCCTGACCATCGATGCAGATGAAGTCCAAGTGATAGACATAGACTGCGGGTTCGAGCTCTTTCCCTCTGAAGGTGCCGTCCCATCCCACGTTCGGGTCTTGCGTCTCAAAGACCATTTCTCCCCAGCGGTCATAGATCTTGAGATTAAGCTCTTGGATGTACTTCCCACGCACGAAGAGTACATCATTGTTCCCATCCGCATTCGGGCTGAAGGCATTGGGTACAAAGGTGGTCGGGAAGGAGCATAGGAATTCGAATACCTTGACGGTCACTGTGTCCGATCGTTGACACCTTCCGTTGGACTGTTCATCGGAGATGGTGATGGTGTAGGTGGTCGTCTGATCGGGAGAAGCAAAAGGGTCGGCAATGGAGGAAGAACTCAGACCGGTAGGAGGTGTCCATTGATAGTCATATGGACCTATCGGTTCTGAAGAGAGTTGGGAGGATTCACCTAGAGGTATGAGGTCGGGTTCGGCCCATGCTTCAGCTTGCAGAAAGGAGAGATCGGACACTTCAACAAACACCGAATCTTCCACCTGACATCCCGCTGGACTTTCTACAAGAACACCGATCCATTGGTCCTCCGAGACACTTACCGTGACTTCCTCGGTACCTTGGCCTTCAAGGATCGTAGATTCAGGAGTCCAAAGTATATCGAGGCCCTCAATCGAACTTTGATTGCTCAACTGCAGATTCACAGGTTCTCCTGCGCAGATAAAGGTATCGGGAGACACTTGGATGAACTCAGAGAATATAGAGACCACCACAGCGTCTTCTGCTCGGCACGGACCTTCAGCCGCTACATAGTATATATCTGTGAAGAGCGGAGTGAGGGTCAATGAATCAGTGGCGGATAAGGTGTCCAGAAAGGATGGTAGGGTGGACCAGACGTAGCTCACGTCATCTTCAGTGCTCGTAGCTGTAAGTATGACCGAAGAATCATCACAAATGATCGTATCCGGACTGAGTTCCAATCCCAGGTCGTTGATTTGGACCCATTGCGTGGCTGAGCTGGGACATACCCCATTGTCGATCACCAGCGTAAAGAGGGTGGACTCTGCGACCGTTGCGATGGGGTCAGCAACATCATCTTCTGAGAGGAATTCTCCCTGCGTCCATGAATAGCTCAGACCTGGGATAGGGAGCGGGTCGAAACCGATCTGTACGCTTTCACCTGCACAGATGGTCGTGTCGGAGAGTTGCACTCCGTTGCTATCGAAGATGAAGATCTCTTTCTGAATGCTGTCGATGAGATTGCAGCTCATCGGATCGCTCACGGTGAGTGAGACGGTGTAGAGACCCGGTGTATCATAGAGATGCGTAGGTTGATAGTCATTACTGCTATTGCCATCTCCGAAGTCCCACTGGAAGTCCAGTCCACCTTCACTGGTATTGAGAAATGTCACCGAATCCGGAAGGCAAATGGGTTCATAGATGAAATCCGCAATGACCAGGGGTAGATCGAAGTCCATCTTGAACACGCCTAGGTTGCATCCCGTACTTCCATTCTCAGCAGAATGCGCATCTGTAGGAAATATGGGAAAATCGCTGTTGCCTTGACAACCGGCACAGACGGCTTGATAGACCTTTCCTTTCTTATCGAATCGGCTCGTGCCACCATCTACATGCTCGTTGCTTTGATCACCTCCATAGAAGCTTCCATAGAGCAGTTCGGAAGCATCATCTGCCAAGGCCATGAGATAGAAATCTCCGCTCGAAGTCTCATCCTGAAAGGCATCATCGGTCACTTCGAGTCCGGTCACAGTCAGATTATTGGGACCGGTAGGGCCGCCCCAACCGCTCAGGTAGATGCGGTCACAGACATCTACCAGGAAGGCAGTAGGAGAGATGTTGGGCTGTCCATTGCCATTTCCAAAGGCTGTGCTCCATATCAGCCCATCGAATTCCGGTGACATCTTAGTGATGAATTGTCCACTGTTCAGGTCAAAATGATCTGCATTGATGATCAGAGCATCTCCGTTGGCCGTCTGGCCGAACAGATGCACATTGTCCTGGCTATCCAATTCTACCATGTAGGCTTGATCTCGGCTTGAGGTGCCCCAATAGCTCATGTGCAGGATAGAATCCGCCAGAGGGTCATAGACCATCACCCAGGCATCGGCCGATCCTCCTTGATAGGAATTGAACAGAGCGGCTGGAGTACTAGGCAGTTCTTCAGAATCTGTACCTCCACAGATGACCAGTAGGCTGTCGCTCCGAATGGCGATCGACAAAGCGGCATCCTCACCTTCACCTCCAATAAAAGTGCTCCAAAGGAGCTGTTCCAAGTCAGGGTCCATGCTGAATAGGACGCCATCCTGATCACCACCGATAAAGGACTCGAAGGGAGCGCCATCTGTAGTAGGAAAGCTTATCTCCCCATTGAACCGACCTGTGCAAGAAGCTATGATCACATTCCCCTCATCGTCCAGTTCGATCTCACCGCGTATCTCATCGGCATAGTTGTACTTGGTCGCTGACTGGATGTTCAGCCCATCCATTCCATTCTCACCGATATATGACGAGGCGAGCAGTTCTGTTCCATCAAAACTCAGCTTGGAAACGATGAGATCCGAACCACTCAGATAGTCCACTCCCAGTCCTCCTATGCCACCGAGAGAGAAATCAGCCCCTGCGAATTGCTGATCGAAGGCTTCGCTCGTCACTGGGTAGTTGTCCGAACCCGTAGTGCCGAAGACATAGAGTTCATCCAGTTCATTGACGATGATACTGTGGGGTAGCTCATCGGCAGAACCTCCGAGATAGGTGCTATAGACCAGAAAGGTGCCAGTGGTATCGAACTTGCTGATGGCGATGTCCACATTCCCATCGTTGAAGCTCATATCATAGGCGCCCATCGAGGTGGGATAGCCGTTGGCAAATACAGAGCTTCCACTGTATAAGAATCCGGCCTGATCGAATGTGGCCGTATAGCCGAAATTATTGGCCGTACTACCACTATAACTCGAAAATATGAGCGTAGGGTCGATAATGAGTTCCTGGCTAGCATCGTAGGTCCCGATTCGGTAGGATAAGGTATTGCCACGTAATCTGTAGTCTCCGCTGATGGTCGCTCGACTTCCATCCTGGGTGTCCTGATAT
>JABDLZ010000043.1 GCA_013001705.1 Flavobacteriales bacterium | reverse complement strand
GAATGCTGAGCAGCGGCAAAGGATGATCGGTCGTCCTATCCATACACAACCCTATCCTTCCACATCCGACAGGAATAAGAACTTTGCCCTATGGCTAGGACCTCTATCATCCGCTTCCTCAGTTTGGCTACGCTGGTGGCGGTCTACCTGGTGATATTGGCCGGCTCTGTGGTACGTATGACCGGTTCGGGTATGGGCTGTCCGGATTGGCCCAAGTGCTTCGGAGAATGGATCCCACCGACCGATGCCTCTCAACTTCCTGAGGATTACGAGGCCTATTTCTTAGAGAAGCGTAAGGCCAAACTCATTAAGTACACCGATCTGGTAGAAGGGCTGGGAATGTCCGATATCGCGGAAGCCATGCGCAATGACCCTACACTGCTCGAGTCAGAACCCTTTGATGCACGGGGCACTTGGATCGAATATGTCAATCGTCTCCTGGGATTCATCAGTGGGAATCTCCTTCTCTTGCTTTTCATCTTCTCCTTGGGACTGATCAAGCGCAGACCGATCATTCCTATCACGGTCTTTATCGGGCTGGTGGCCATCTCCTTCCAAGCCTGGCTCGGATCGGTGGTGGTGGCGACCAATCTGCTTCCTTGGACCATTACCATTCATATGGTGGTGGCCTTCTTGATCATCGGTCTATTGATCGGGGTATATCACCTCTTGCCTGGATCGGGATTGCAAAAGGCAGTACGGGCCAGAGGCTGGTTGTTCTTTGCCATCCTGCTCACCTTGGTCCAAGTGGTCTTGGGGACACAGGTCCGGCAGGAGATCGATTATATCGCCAAAGAATGGGCCGACCGTTCCCTATGGATCGATATGCTCAGTACAGATTTCGAGATTCACCGCTCCTTCAGCATCCTTCTCTTGCTGATCAATGGCTATTTCCTCTACCGGAACCGAGCATTGTGGAATGAATTGCCTTTCCGAGTGATGGGGATCCTGCTAGTGGTGGAAATACTGCTGGGAATGACCTTGGCCTATCTGCATATGCCGGCCTTGGCCCAACCCTTGCACCTGCTGGTGGCCACACTCTTTTTTGGAGCGCAGTGCTGGATCCTGCTCCGACCGAATGGGCGGATCGCGATCACACCTCCTTGAGCTCGAAGCTCTCTAAGAACTTGGTATTGAAATTCCCTTTCCGGAAATCTTCATCCTGCAAAAGCTGGATGTGGAAAGGGATGGTCGTCTTGACGCCCTCTATCACATACTCCCTCAGCGCCCTGAGCATCTTATCGATGGCCTCATCACGGGTCTGGGCCGTGACGATGAGCTTGGAGATCATGCTGTCATAATAAGGGGGAATGGTGTATCCCGCGTAGACGTGGGTATCCACCCGTACTCCGTGTCCTCCCGGTGCGTGGTAGACCGTGATCTTACCTGGACTCGGTCTGAAATCATGGAAGGGGTCCTCCGCATTGATCCTACACTGTATGCTGTGCTTGGTAGGCTCGTAATTCTTTCCGGAGATCTTGATCCCTGCGGCTACCTTGATCTGCTCACGTATGAGATCATGATCGATCACCTCTTCGGTGATGGTATGTTCCACCTGGATACGGGTATTCATCTCCATGAAGTAGAAGTCGCGATTCTTGTCCACGAGGAACTCTACTGTACCTACACCTTCATAGTCCACTGCTTTGGCCGCTTTGATGGCTGCCGTTCCCATCTTCTGACGGAGTCGCTTGGTCATGAAGGGAGAAGGCGTTTCTTCGACCAACTTCTGGTGTCTACGCTGGATGGAACAGTCGCGCTCGCTCAAGTGACAGTACTTCCCATGCTGGTCACCTACGATCTGAATCTCGATATGGCGGGGTTCTTCCACGAATTTCTCCATGTACATCCCGTCATTTCCAAAGGCGGCCTTGGCCTCTCTACGGGTGCTTTCCCATGCTTCTGCAAGGTCCTCATCGTTGTGGCAGACCTTCATACCCTTACCACCTCCACCGGCCGTGGCCTTGAGCATGATGGGGTATTTGATCTGCTTGGCGATCTGCTTGGCCTCGCTCAATGAGCCCAGAATGCCTTCAGATCCAGGGATGGTAGGTACACCGGCCTTCTTCATGGTGGTCTTGGCGCTGGCCTTGTCCCCCATGGCATCGATCATCTCAGCAGAGGCTCCAATGAACTTGATATCGTTTTCTTCACAGATCTTGGAGAAACGGGCATTCTCAGAGAGGAATCCGTATCCCGGATGGATCGCATCAGCATTGGTGATCTCGGCCGCAGCGATGATGCGTGCCATATCCAGATAGGAATCCGCACTGCTGGCCGGGCCTATACATACTGCCTCATCGGCAAATCGGACATGAAGACTATCTGCATCGGCCGTGGAATAGACGGCCACTGTGCGTATGCCCATCTCATGGCAGGTGCGTATGACCCGCAATGCGATCTCTCCACGATTGGCTACAAGTACCTTTTTGAACATTCCCATGAATAGCTGAGTGTTTTCAGGTTATGGAATACTAGGAAGGAGTGTCCCTCAGGACGGATCGACCAAGAACAGCGGCTGATCATACTCCACCGGAGTGGCATCATCTACCAATACCTTGACGATCTTACCACTCACCTCGGACTCGATCTCATTGAAGAGCTTCATGGCCTCGATGATGCAGATGACCTTGCCCGGCTTGACCTCTTCACCCACATTGACAAAGCTGTCCTTATCAGGTCCGGGCGAACGGTAGAAGGTACCGATCATAGGGCTTTTGATGGTCACATACTTGCTGTCATCATCCTCGGCCTTCTTGCTATCTCCACCACCTGAATCGGCCGCTGCTGGAGCGGGCGCAGGAGCCGGAGCTGCTTGTACCTGAGCTGGGGCAGAAGGCTGCATATGCATGGCCTGCATAGGCATGGCCACCACTTCTTTTTTGCCTTTGTTCTTCGCCTCAGTCTTAATGGTGATCTTGAAATCTTTCTGCTCTATCTCCACCGAGGTCACACCCGTCTTGGATACGAACTTGATGAGGTTTTGAATCTCGTCTAGTTTCATCTTCCTAATTGGTTTTTCGTAAAGAGTATCTAATTTACTTAAAACATATCATTCAGGGTCATAGGCCCATTTCAAATAGACCGAACCCCAGGTAAATCCACCACCGAAGGCGGCCAACACGATATTATCCCCTTTCTTGAGTTTGTCCTCCCATTCCCAGAGACAGAGCGGTATGGTACCGGAGGTGGTATTGCCATAGCGCTGGATGTTGATCATCACCTTCTCATCGGTCAATCCCATACGTCTGGCCGTAGCATCGATGATGCGAAGATTGGCCTGATGGGGGACCAGCCAAGCGACATCTTCTCCGGTCAGTCCGTTATTCTCCATGATCTCGGCCGAGACATCGGCCATTTTGGTCACAGCAAATTTGAATACGGTCTTTCCTTCTTGATAGGCATAGTGAAGTCGCTGATCCACAGTCTCATGACTTGCAGGCATCACAGATCCACCGGCCTTCTGGTGCAGGAAGTCCTTTCCGGATCCATCGGTTCGTAGGATGCTGTCCTGAACACCGTTCTCATCCGTACTTGGCTCGAGCATCACTGCTCCTGCCCCGTCACCGAAGAGCACGCAGGTGGTGCGGTCTTCATAATCCACGATGGACGACATCTTATCGGCCCCTACCACGATGACCTTTTTGTATTTACCGCTCTCTATGAATTGACAGCCCGTTACCAAGGAGAAAAGGAAGCCTGAGCAGGCTGCACCTAGGTCGAAGGAGAGGGCATTCTTGATGCCCACCTTATCACAGATGATATTGGCCGTGGCCGGAAAGACATGATCCGGTGTGACGGTACCGCAGATGAGGGCATCCACTTCTTCCGGTGCTGTGCCGGTCTTTCTCAGGAGCTCTTTGACGGCTGGTGCACCTAGGTCACTCGTTCCTTTCCCCTCACCTTTGAGGATATGGCGCTCCTTGATCCCGGTACGCGTGACGATCCACTCATCGGTGGTCTCCACTATCTTCTCCAGGTCGGCATTTGTCAGGAGATCATCGGGGACATATCCGCTGACACCTGTGATGGCTGCTCTGATCATCTAAATTCTCTTGCAGTTTGAGAGGTACAAGTATATCCTTTTGTATCCGCCTATAGGGCATTTCACAGGTAGAACCTCCCTAAAACAGGGAAGGCAGCCTGAATAGACTGCCTGTAAATCAATGCCTTGTAAGGATAACGGAAGAATCAGGCCTCGGCCTCTTTCTCCATCACCACTTTACCGCGGTAGTAGAGTTTTCCCTCGTACCAGTGTGCTCTGTGGAACATGTGAGGTTCACCGGTGGTAGGACAAGTAGCCACGTTGGGGATCTCCGCCTTGTAGTGGGTCCTTCTCTTGTCTCTTCTGGTCTTTGACTGACGTCTCTTTGGATGTGCCATCGTTACCTGTGTTTATGTCTTTATTTCAATTTCTTCAATGCATCCCATCGCGGGTCGCTGTCCTCAAGTTCTTTTCGAGAATAGGAGTCCAATCGATCGATCACCTCGGGATCGCAATCCTCCTCATCGTGGGCACGCTTCAGCGGCAGTCCTATGGCTACCGTCTCATAGAGCGAGCGGGATAGATCCACTTCGGTATCTGTATCGGATAGGGCGATGATATCGTCATCATCCAGATCGCCATGGGATTTTGCGATGAGTTCACGCTCCATGACCATCGGGATGATCAGGTCCTGCGAACATCGATCACAACTGGTGACGAATTCTCCACGAATGTCATACTGGACTTCCAGCATGGTGGTCTTCTTGTCCAAGCTGACCTGGACATCGAAGTGTGAATCGGTCAATTCCTCATTCTCGAATACTTGAAAGAACGCTCCGTCCAAACGGAATTCGAAGTGATGGACACCTTCTTTCAGCCCAATGAAGGGTATCCTATAAGGTTTGAGTACATCCATCATTTCAAAAAATGGATTGCAAAGGTAAGTAAATCAGGGATTTCAACAATGTTTTTCACAAGAGACCTGAACAGGGCTCACACTCGCAAGGTCTTTCTCCTTTCGGCAATATCCCGAGCTAGGATGAGCGCCTGTTTGAAAGAGGACGCATCGGCTTGATCCTGACCCGCGATATCGAAGGCCGTTCCATGATCCGGAGAAGTGCGCAGAATGGGTAGCCCGGCTGTGAAATTGACTCCTGAACCGAATGAGAGCGCTTTGAAAGGGATCAATCCCTGATCATGGTACATGGCCAGGATGGCATCGTAGTCCTCGTAGCGTTTCGAACCGAAGAATCCATCGGCCGGGAAGGGGCCTTCCGCTCCAATTCCCTGTGACTGTGCTTGGCGTATGGCCGGAGCTACCACCGTGTCATCCTCTGTGCCGATCAGTCCTTGATCCCCGGCATGCGGATTGAGCCCGAGCACGGCAATGCGTGGTTCTTCTATCCCGAAATCTGCTTGCAGACTGGAATGGATGACCGCGAGTTTGCTGAGGATCTTCTCGGTGCTGAGTTGCTCTGAGATGGCACTCACGGGGATATGTCCGGTCACGACTCCCACCCTGAGACCGCTAGATACCAGGAGCATGAGATGGTCCGGATTCCCACTGCGCTGGGCCAGATACTCGGTATGACCGGGAAAGTCGAAGGCCTCGCTCTGTATGTTATGCTTGTCGATAGGTGCTGTGACCAGGGCATCCACAGCGCCTGTTATCAGGTCTTGTGTAGCTCGATCCAAGGATAGGAAGGCATAGTGACCCGATTCCCGCGTGGGTTCTCCGGCCGGGATATCCAGTTTTTCATCCCAACATTCCATCACATGAACGGCTCCTGAGTTGATCTGTGAAGAGTCGTCTATGAATTGGACCGGGCCCAGCGCGTCTGGCTGAGCATCGATCCATGGTGCCAAGAAGGAGCGACTGCCGTAGATGATGGGTGTGATAGAAGTGCGTATGGCCTCATCTGCCAAGGACTTGAAGATGATCTCAGTCCCTATCCCGGCCAGATCGCCCAGGCTGATGGCTAAACGTGGTGGGCGATTCATGGATACTGTGACAGCATCTCGAATAAGAGGCGTACGCCATATCCGGTTCCCCATTTCCCCCTATAGCTGTCCTTGCTGGTGAGGAATGCAGGCCCGGCAATATCGATATGGACCCAGGGATAATCGGTGAAGTGCTCTAGGAATTTACCTGCAGTGATCTGTCCGGCATTGGCTCCACCCAAGTTCTTGATGTCTGCGATATCGGAGTCGAGTTCTTTCCGGTATTCTTTCCAGAAAGGCATACGAACCACACGTTCATAGGTCCTGAATCCGGCCTTTTCCAGCCGGTCGAAGGTGCGGTCATCGGCCGTACCCATCACACAGGAGGCATAGGGACCCAGCGCGCGTATGGCCGCACCGGTCAAGGTGGCTGCATCGATGACCAGATCGGGAGAGTATTTCTTCGCATAGCTCAAGGCATCGGCCAGTAGCATACGGCCCTCGGCATCGGTATTCCAGACTTCTACGGTAGTCCCATCGTACATGGTGACCACATCGCCCGGGGCGTAGGCATTGCCTCCTGGTCGGTTGTCGGTAGCGGGGATGAGTGCGATGACATGCAAGGGCAGTTCGGCCCGACTGATGGCGGCCATGGTACCGATCATCATTGCCGCTCCGGCCATATCGGACTTCATGAGGTCCATGCTGTTGGGCGTAGGCTTGAGGCTCAGGCCTCCTGTATCGTAGACCACACCTTTACCTACCAGTACGATCGGCTTATCGTTCTTGGCCTTGGGATTTTTCCACTCCAATATGCTGAAGGTGGGATCATCCAGACTGCCCCGGTTGACGGCCAGTAGACCGCCCATCTTGAGGGCCTCTATCTTCTTGCGTCCCATGACCTCCACCTTGAACCCGGCCGAGCGACCGATCTTCTTGATCTCCTTGCCCAATTGCGGAGCGGTGAGATGAGAGAAAGGTTCGTTGACCAGATCACGCGTGTCATAGACCGACTCCAGCAGTCCCTTGAGTTTTTTCAATTCGCCCGCAGTCATGGGACCTTCCACAGAGATGCGCTTGAGCGAATGGGCCTTCTCCTTGCGGTCTTTGCGGTATTTGATGAATTGATAATTGGCCAGTACGAGTCCTTCGACCAGGGCCTTCAGATAGGCTCCGTTCTCAGAGACCACATGTACGCTGCTGCGTTTCGCACTATTGATCTGCGCACATATCTCTGCACCTTTGCTGCGGAGAGTCTCCAGATGCTGGTAGCCTTTCTTATCGCTTTTGACCAGCACGATGTGGATGGCATGGTCCAGGTGATGGAGAGTGAATTGATCGGAGTCTTTCAACGCGCTGCGAGCAGCCTTGCACTCGGCCATTTCCAAGTCAATGGCATTTACCTGCGCTATCTTGGAAAGGATATGGATCCGATCCGCCCCATTCGGAGCAGATTTCTTTTTGGTGATGGATAGTGGCATACGTTCTCGTTGAGAAACCAAATCTAGTAGCTTGTTAATCTTAGTCAACCTCTATATCAGGATATCTTTGAAGCTCCAATGCAGAAGGGAATGAATAAAGGGGTTCTATGGGCACTGTTCTTAAGTGTTATTACCGTGATGGGGATAGGGCAAACATTGCCATCAGGCTTCACAGTCTCGACATATATAGAAGGAGTTAACCTTCCTACCCAAATGGTCCAAGCTCCAGATGGGCGGGTCTTTGTCGCTGAGAAAGGAGGGGATGTCCGCATAATAGAGGATGGGATTCTCCTAGATCAGCCATTTTATTCCGTTGAAACAGAAACTCCTGGAGAAAGGGGAATTACTGGATTATTGCTCCATCCTGACTTCGATGTGAATGGATATGTCTATATCTACTATACAGTTGTAGACGAGAATAGGAACGTCCTCATCAGGGTTCAGTCCAGCGGGAATACAGCTTCTTCAGAGACAGAAGAGACCATATTTGAGTTTGATACCATGTGGGCTGCTTGGCACAATGGAGGTGGAATGGTTTTCGATGACAATGGAGATATCATCATAGGTGTGGGAGATGGCACTGGATGGCAAAGTGCCGAACAGATGACCACTACCTTGGGAAAAATCCTCCGAATCACTGAGGATGGTGAGATTCCTACAAATAATCCATTCTACAATGAGACCGATGATGACCAAAAGGCCATTTGGGGCATTGGGGTCAGGAATCCCTACACCATGGCCAAACAAGGAAGCACGGGAAGGATCTTTTTCAATGATGTGGGCAATGAGGAGTGGGAAGAGGTCAATGAGGTCATCGAAGGTGCGCACTACGGTTGGGGAAGTATCGAAGGGCCCATACAGCCAGGGGAAACCCCTCCTGAGGGATATCAAGACCCGCTTCATGCCTATGATCATTCAGACGGATGTGCCATCGTAGGGGCTACGTTCTATGAACCTGAAATTGTCATTTTTCCAGAAGAGTATGAGTCCATGTTCTTTTTCATGGAGCACTGTGAAGGGGAAGTTCGTTCTCTGGATCCTTTGACTTTAGATGTTGCAGTGTTTGCCACAGGCTTTCAATTTCCCAATGCGATTCTGACACTCTCCGATGGGGCAATATTGATATCTGAAATTTATAATAACCGGATACTCAGAGTTGAATATGCTGGCTCGGGAGTGCCTTTTGTTATAGAACAACCACAAGACGCGATAGCCGTGATAGGAGAAACGGCTGAATTCTCACTTACTGCGGGAGGAGAGGGTGAACTGGATTACACGTGGTATAAGGATCAAGTCGAGATACCAAGTTCTAATGCTCCTGCAATTGCCATCGGACCTATAGACATTGAGGATAATGGAAGCATTATCCAATGCGAGATCTCCAATTCCTTTGGTCAGGTTTCTTCTCAAGAGGTTTTGTTGAGTGTACTGGACGACTCAAGACCACAGGTACAGATACTTCAACCAGCATCGGGAGCTACCTATCAAGCTGGAGATACACTTTGGTTCTCAGGGATGGTCACCGACATCGAGGATGGGCCCATCGACCCAGCTGATTGGGTTTGGGACATATACTTCCACCATAATGTCCATCGACATCCCGCACTACTCGGATACACAGGTCAATCGAGTGGATACTACGTCATTCCAGATCAAGGAGAAGTAGCCAATGATGTTTGGTTCAGAGTAGAATTAAAGGCTGTGGATTCATCAGGATTGGAGTCCTCTGTCCACACGGATGTCCTACCTGAATACTGCTTTTTCAGCGTAGAATCCGACCCGGAAGGGATTCCTATAAAAGTCGATGGCTCTTCGTTATTGACTGGAGAAGATGTACAGAGTATTCTAAACATGAAAAGAACTCTAGAGACTGAAGAATTCGTTATTCAATCCAATAGACTGTATCGATTCAAAGATTGGGGAGATCCTTCTAGTACCTCTTTGACCACTTCATTTCATGCCAGCGATACGACCCTGAACCTAGAGTATGACTATTTGCATGATTACTTCTATGGTGATGAATCAGAAGACCTCGTGGTTCAATATTATATCGGTACTGATGAGAATAGAGAGTTCCATTCAGAGGTGAACAAAGCCCTAGTAGACGGAAATTGGAGCAATTCCAATCCTGTGATACCTAGTTGGTCCTTTCCTAACAATGATTATAGTGTGGTTTATATTGGATCCATACTCGCACCTTACACTGGAGTCTATGATCTAGAGGTGTATCATGATGGGCACGTTCAGCTATTCTTGGAAGATTCGTTGATCATGGATGAGTTGTCTAGCATGCCACATATAGACACGCATTCTGTTCAAACGTACTTTGAAGCTGGATTGAGATATAACTTTATTCTAGATTATCGTCATTTTGAGATTCAATCAAGAGTGAAGCTTTCATGGTCCTTTTCTGAATTGGATACGCATGTCATCCCGAGTGCACAGCTTTTCGGTCCTTTTTCATATGTTGAAGGAGACTATCTTTCTGAAGTCCTCGTCTTTCCTAACCCGAGCACAGGTTCAGTGCAGGTCGATTTTGGATCGAGCTGGAATTCTTGGATCTCGGATAAGGGGCGAATAAGTATCTATTCCGTTCTAGGTCAAGAAATAATAGAGGATGTTGACTTATCATTCGATTCACAGATTGGAATCGAGAATCTACGGCCAGGGCTGTACTTTTTAGATTTGAGGACCGAGGAATATCAACGGACTATCCAGATAGCGGTCCATTGATGGAATGTTGATCATTCCATCAAGATCAACTCCCCCTCACCCGTCCGGCTCACCTCGATGTACTCCTCCACCTCTCCGCGGTAGTAGATATCGCCATAGCCATCGAGCAGATACCAGAAGAGTCCGCCATCCACCGTGGTCCGTATGGTCCCATGCCCTTGATTATCGGCCCATACGCTGTGGCTCACCAACTCTTCAGCATGTAGCTTACCGATGCCTGAATTCCTCAGATTCACATGATGGGATTCTCCCTTTACCTCTATCACAGGTCCACCGGCATTGATGCGTATGGTCGCCTCTTGGGCCTTGATCTCCAGATAGTTCTCACTGGCCGAGTGGTAGTTGTCAAAAACGATCACCTCCTGCTCCATAGCACCTACGGTGCGCAATATGCCTGAGCCCTCATTGCGTATGCTCGCCAATTGTGTGAAATGTACCCGCACCTTGATCTTGACCGGAAGACTCCGGAGCCAGTGACAGCTGTTCTCATCGCGGATGCTCAATACGCCATTATCTATTTCCGTGCTCACGAAATTGACCAGATTCTCCCCACATTCTATGACCACCTTATCGGTAGAGTCCTGTATAAGGTCGTAGTCGATATCGTCATAGAGCATCAGCGAATGGAAAGCTCCCGGATGACGGGTCTCGGTGATAGCATCGCCCGAACCCTTGATGCAAGGGCGGTCATCTGCCTTCTTGCAGGTGCTCAGCAGAAGCAGCAGGCCCAGTAGGTAAAATGTCCTCGCCACGGGACCAAAGATAGAATCAATGATTTCCTTTGTGCGAGCTGATGACCACGATCAAGGACATATATCCCTTTGCTGATTGGAATCCGACTGGGGAGCGCCCGATGCTCATCCTAGGTCCATGCAGTGCTGAATATGAAGAACAGCTCTTCACCACAGCCCGGGAGATCAAGGAATTGGGAAGACCCTTCTTACTCCGGGCCGGCATCTGGAAACCCCGTACCCGCCCCGGAAGTTTTGAAGGCAAAGGAGAAGAAGCTCTGCAATGGCTGGCGTCCGTCAAGGAAGAACTACAGATTCCCGTCACTACCGAAGTGGCCAATGCCGAGCATGTGGAACTCTGTCTGAAATACGGGGTCGATGCCTTATGGATAGGTGCACGCACTACGGTCAATCCCTTCTCCGTACAAGAGATCGCAGATGCGCTACAAGGAGTGGATATCCCCGTATTCGTCAAGAATCCCATCCACCCCGATATGGGCCTATGGATAGGAGCACTGGAGCGGATCAATAGGGCCGGGGTGAATAAACTGGGGGCCATCCATCGCGGCTTCCACTATCAAGACAACTATCCTTACCGCAATCTTCCCAACTGGGAGTTGGCCATCGAGATGAAGACCCGTCTACCAGAACTGCCCATCATCTGTGACGTGAGCCATATCGCAGGAGATCCAGAGATCATCCCGCGCGTGGCGCAACGCGCCATGGACCTTTATATGGATGGTCTGCTGATCGAGACCCATTTCAGACCGGAAGAAGCCCTGAGCGATGCCCGTCAACAGGTCACACCCACGCATTTGTCCCGCATACTGGAGAACCTGGAAATACGCGAACCAAGCACAGGGGACGCACATTTTACCGATGAGATCCAACGCTTGCGCGCCCGTATCGATAATATCGATGAATCCCTGATGGAGTTGCTTTCCGAGCGAATGAAAGTGGTCGAAGAGATCGGATTCAAGAAGAAGGAGCAGAACGTGACCATCTTCCAATTGGAACGCTGGCTCGAGATCATGGAGAACTACATGCAATGGGGATCCCAGCTCGAACTACGTGATGAATTCATTCAGCGATTCTTGGAAGCCTTACATCTAGAGAGCATCGAGATCCAGCAGCAGGTGATGAATAGCCAGCTGGACGAGGATCAATCCAAGGTATAGGCCGAGGCGATAAGTCGCTCGGTATAGGCTGCCTGGGGAGAGCGATACAGGGCATCTGCCTCTTCATACTCCACCACCTGTCCCTGATGCATCACCATCACCTTATCGCTCATGTAGCGCACCACCGAAAGGTCATGCGAGATGAATATGTAGCTCAATCCATAGGCTTCCTTCAGATCATTGAGCAGATTGAGCACCTGTGCCTGTACGGAGACATCCAAGGCCGATACGGATTCATCGCAGATGACCACCTTGGGGTCCAAGGCGAGAGTGCGGGCAATGCAGATGCGTTGGCGCTGGCCTCCAGAGAATTCATGCGGATAGCGGTGATAGTGATCGGCCTGCAGGCCCACTTGCTCGAGTAGTTGGATGACCCGCTCTTTGCGTTGTGTCTTGGTGGGTAGGATGTGGTGTACATCCATCGGTTCTCGGATGGCCTCCCCAATGGAGATACGCGGATTGAGGGAGGAGTAAGGATCTTGAAAGATCATCTGCACCTCCTTGACGAACCCCTTGTGTTCAGAACGGTCCATCTCACTGACGTCTCTGCCTTGATAGCGGATGGTTCCGGCATGTGCCTGCTCCAGTCCGATGATGGTGCGCCCAAGAGTGGACTTCCCACATCCCGATTCTCCCACCACGCCCAAGGTCTCTCCCGGATAGAGCTGTAGATCCACACCGTTGACGGCTTTGACATGCTCGCTGGCCTTGCCCAGCATGCCTTTGCGTATGGGGTACCAGGTATGCAGCTCTTCGACTTCCAACAGGGGAGGCTGGGCATAGATGGCTTCATGTCGTTCAGCACGTGTAGCGCTGCTGACCTGTGGTGACTCCTTTCCTTCTCCCGATTCGAAATCAGAAACGGTCATGAGTCGCTCCGGTCTGCCAGAGAGCGGAGGTCGGCTCGCCAAGAGTCCCTTGGTATAGTCTGCTTGAGGTGAGGCAAGAATGCTGCGCGCATCGCCTTGCTCCACGATGTGGCCGTTCTTCATCACAATGAGTTCATCGGCAATCTGTCCCACCACACCGAGGTCGTGACTGATGAACATCATGGCCATTCCCTCACTGTTCTGTAATTCTTGAAGCAATTCGATGACCTCGCGTTGTACAGTGACATCCAGTGCAGTGGTGGGCTCATCGGCTATTAGCAGATCGGGGCGGTTGCAGATGGCCATGGCGATCATCACCCGCTGGAGTTGACCTCCAGATAGCTCGTGAGGATAGCTTCTGAAGGCTCGCATCGGATCGGGGAGCTTGACCTGAGCGAAGAGCTCGATCACCTCAGCTTGACAAGCTGTCTCGTCCAAGGGTCTATGGGTCTGTATCGCTTCCATCACCTGATGCCCACAGCGATGCAGGGGATTCAGCGAGCTCATGGGTTCTTGGAAGATCATAGCGATACGCTTCCCACGCAATTCCCTGATGCGGGAGAGGTCGGTGGGGTCGAGTGAGACGCGTTCTTCTCCCAAACGGATCTCTCCAGCGCTGTAATGGATGGGTGGAGAGGGGATGAGTCGCATGAGGCTGAGTGAGGTGACAGACTTCCCAGAGCCGGATTCTCCTACGATACCCAAGGTACGCCCACGAGCGAGTTGGATGTCGATATCGTGTAGCACATCCTGCATCCCCTGCTCGGTATGGAAAGAGGCTTGTAGCCCACTGACGGATAGAAAGGCTTCATTCTTCATAGAGTCGATCGCTGATCAGGGTCCAGGTGCTGCGTATGTTGGGCTGCCGGAAGGCGATGAGTCCATCGATAAGCTCGACCTCTACCAGTCGGCCATCGATCGCTGCGGTGCTCCAGGTCCCATATCCAGCGGTAGCCCGGCTTGTACCATATAAGGAGTCATAGTGTTGCATCAGCTGTGTCCACACATGCGAGTGGGATGGACTATCCACGTGCAAGGTACTATGGATTCCGGTCAGGAGTGGCCCATCAGCAATGACCTGTATACGCACTGAGTCCGGGCAGGACGTACAGTCGCTGGCATACAGTAGTGTATCTGCAAAGGCACCACGCTCTCCGATGCGATAGCCGAATACCGAGCTGCTGTCGATGGCGCTGTACCAAGGAGGCATGGACTGGGAGCCAGACGATGACTCCTGCGAGCAGGAAGAAAGGAGGATCAGAGCGCTAGCTATCGCAAAAAGCCGGATCACTGCTCATTGATGAGGTCGAAGAGCTCCGTCAGATTCGGGATGAGGATGATCTCGATCCTACGGTTCTTGGCCTTGTCATCTGGGTCCACAGGGAGGTATTCGCTCCGCCCAGCCGCGGTCAATTGCTGGGGATCGATATTGCTGTTGTCCATCATGATGCGCACTACGGAAGTGGCCCGCATCACACTGAGGTCCCAGTTGTCTTTATAGGGCGCGGAATTGCCGATGATCTTATCGGTGTCGGTATGTCCTTCGACCAGGATCTTGAGGTCCTCTTCATCCTGAATGGCCTTGGCCAGATCGATGATGGCGCTCTTTCCCTCGCTGCTCACAGCGGTACTCCCACTGGCAAAGAGGAGCTTGGCATCCAAAGAGACATAGACGCGACCGTCCTTCTCTACGATCGTTATCCCTTTATCCTTGACCCCTAGGAGGGCATCGGTCACACGGGACTTGAGGGATTGTACGGCCTCTTCTTGACGGGACAGCAGCGACTCGAGCTCGGCCACCCGTTCTTCTCTGTCTTCCAGCGCTCGGGTCTTTTCATTGAGTTCTGTCTCGGTCTGATTGAGCAATCGCTGTTGTTCTTGTAGGTCGTTCTGCAGGGTGAGCAGATTTTCTAGCAGCTCCCTCTTTTCTGACTCCCGGCTGCTCATCAGGCTGGCCTGCTTGTCCATGAGTTGTTCGTTGAGCTCATTGATCTTGTCATACTGGACGGTCATACGTCTGAGACTCGTACCCAGCAGAGCGGTGTCCTCTTTCAGTCGGACATACTCCTTCTTCATGGTCTCGTTTCCGGTGCGGCAATCGGCCAGGTCGGCACTCAGCTCCTCGGTCTGTTGGCGCAGGGCTTCGCGCTCTTGTGAGCAGAGGCGGGCCTCCGTTTGGACTTCTTGGAATCTACGTCCGGGTACACAAGCGGTGAATAGCACGAGCAGGAGCAGAATAAAAGGGAATGTATGTCTCATCACAACAGGATTAGATAGCAAAATTGTCAATTAGCTAGGGGCTAGGGGCCAAGGAGAGCGCTCATTTATGAACAACGATGTAAGCTTGTTTCACTCGGATAGGTAGACCTTCCGTAGGTCCATCTGACCCAGTGTCAGTGTAGGGAGTCCCTTGACCGATCGGTGTTTGATCACCTGATTCTTCTCATAGTAGATAGGCACGATAGCTGCATCTTCCATGATCATAAGGTCAGCCATACAGTAGAGGTGCATGCGCTCCTTTTGATCCTCCACCTTGATGGCCTCTTCCACAATGGAGTCGAAGGAGGATTCGGTGTATCTATAGGTGTTGAGGTAACTACCTCCTTGCTCCGGAGTATTGCTGGAGAGCATCAAGCTCAGGAAGTTCTGAGGGTCCAGATAGTCAGCTATCCAGTTGTCCAACCAGAGCAGCGTATTGCCTTCCTCTATGCGTTGGAAATGTTGTTCTCTAGGCAGGGCAGTGATGGAGAGGGAAACGCCCAGATGTTCGAGCAGTTGTCGTTGGATCTCTTGAGCCACGATCACATCCTTGTATCTGTTCTGTATCTGAAGAGAGATAGCAGGGAAGCCTGTTCCATTGGGATAGCCTGCTGCTGACATGAGTTTCTTGGCGCTATCGACATCGAGCTTGAGTCCTTTGACTTTCTCATAGGGATAGCTCTGAAAGGCCGGAGGGATCAGACCGTATTTTCCTGGACCCCCACTGCTCCCCAATACTTCTTCAACAATATGCTCTTTGTCCAAGACCAGTCCGAAGGCTTTTCGAATACGCTCATCTTGGAAGATGCCTTCCTTGTTATGGAATCCCAAATAAATGGTCTCGATATCGTCTTCTGCACTCACTACATAGGGATCGTTCTCCCCTTCTGCAATCTCCAACAATCGGGCTCCCCCTTCTTCCATATCGGCATCCACCAATATGTGAAGTACATTCTTCATCATGGATCGCTCCAAGTCTCGAGCGTTGGTCTCGAATCCCACCTTCACGCCATCCAGATAGGGGAGCTGATTGCCTTCCTCATCGCGCCCCCAGTAATTCTTATTGCGTTCCATGATACAGACTTCGCCTATGCGCAGGACCTTGGGCTTGAAGGGCCCTGTGCCTACCGCATTCTCATTGAGCGATTTACCGTAGAACTCCACGGCTTCTTTGGGATAGATAGAAGTGCCATAGTGTGCCATGACATGCAGGAATTCCACATTGGGTCGGGCCAGAGTGATCTCGATCACGTTGTTGTCGATCAAGCGTATGCCCTCCACTTGGGAGGTCTCTGCTTTTTTCTTGGAGTTGTAAAAATCTTCAGCACCCAATACGCTACCCACGAATAGCCAAGAATTCCGATTGATCCGACTGTCCTCACACAGAGCGGTCAAGCAGTAGAGCACATCACTATCCTCCATAGGTCTTCCTATACCGTCATCGAAACAGCGGTCATCGTGGAAGAAGACCCCTTCGCGTAGTTTGAAGGTGAACTGAGTGGCATCATCATTCACTTCCCAGGACTCGGCCAGGCAAGGGGCGATCTCCTTGGTCTCATGGTCATATGCCACCAGGGTCTCATAGAAATGCGCTCCTAGTTTGGTCGCACTCGCCTCATAGGCAGAAGGAGGGAAAAGTGCAGAAAAGCCTTGGAATTGATTCAATACAAGGATGCCTCCTTGTTTCTCATTGGCCTGCGCATTCTGCTTCTGCTCTGGCGTACCACAGCTGAAGGAGAGCAAGAGTATGGCCAGCGCTCCCCAGTACGTATGCTTAGATATCATTGGATCCTAATGATGTAATAGGCAAGTATAATCCGCGTAGAATGGGCATCTGCAGCCTAGCATCATAGTTTCAAACAATCTCCAGTAGAATAGGGCAGTGATCGCTGTGGACGGCATCGGCCAGTATTGCGGCACGCTTCAATCGGGATTGCATTTCAGCACTGCACATGTGATAATCGATACGCCAGCCCAGATTCTTTCTCCGGGCTCCCGCACGATAGCTCCACCATGTGTATTGATGTGGATTCTCATCGAAATAGCGGAAGGTGTCGATGAACCCTTTATCCAAGAATCCGGACATCCATTCCCTTTCCTCAGGGAGGAATCCCGAGCTCTTCTTGTTGGCCACCGGATTGTGGATATCTATGGCTTGGTGGCAGATATTGTAATCTCCTGAGATGATCAGATGAGGTCGTTCTTTCCTCAAGTTTTCCACGTATCTCGTAAAATCCACAAGGAAACGCATCTTGATCTCTTGCCGGTGGTCCCCACTGCTGCCCGAAGGGAAGTATGCGCTGATGAACGTCAGATCCCCGACATCCATCCGGATCACACGCCCCTCATCGTCATAGAGAGGTATGCCCATGCCGCGCTCCACATGATCGGCCTTAAGCTTAGAAAGGATGGCCACTCCACTGTAGCCCTTCTTGACGGCTGCATTCCAATGGATATCGTATCCTAGGTCCCTGAACACATCCAGATCTACCTGGTCTTCGTTGGCCTTGACCTCTTGCAAGGCAAGTACATCGGGGTCGGCAGCTTTCAACCAAGTGAGGAAGTCCTTACGCAGGGCGGCACGTATGCCATTGATATTGTATGAGATAATTTTGATCACCGGGTCAGTTTATAGCGATTTTGGCGTTAAAATAGACCTTACTCCGAGGATGCCGATACATTCCCCGAGTGTTTTAAAAGCCTGACGGTACGAAGACCCTCCCTACATATCCATGGCTTCTTCTCTGCATGATCGCTTGGTTGGGGACAGCCACTATCCATGCTCAGGAGACCAGCACCTTGCGCTCATTGCGTACAGTGGTCGATTCTGCTGGCATCCAACTGGACAGCCTGATCGTGCTTCCCCGAAGCCTGCACGTATCTCATGGAGATTCAGTCCTCGCTGATTCGGATTTTCTTTTGTCGGTCGATGGCATTTTCTCCGTGATTGAAGAATTCTTGGGGGATTCTCTTACCATCCACTATCGGGTGCTCGATCTGCCCTATCAGCAGAGTATCCTCCTCAAGGACACGAGCATCATCCGAGAAGCATTCAATTACGAAGACCCCTTTGCCTATCGTCCTGGAGGCGGGTCGATCGCAGGCTCTTTGCTGCAATTGGATGGTTTCGAGAAACGCGGAAGTATATCGCGCGGGATCCAAGTGGGGAATGCACAGGACCTGAGTGTGAGTTCCGATCTGGACCTACAGCTCTCTGGGAAACTTACCGATCGCATAAGCCTTCTGGCCAATATCTCTGATGACAACATCCCCATACAGGCCGATGGAAGTACCCAGCAGCTACAGGAATTCGACCAGGTCTATATCAAACTCTTCGATGCACGCAGTGCACTGACTGCCGGGGACTATCAAATCGCCTCTGGCCCGGGGTATTTCTCCGAGTATCTAAAGAAGGCCAGAGGTGCACTCTTTGAGACTTCGATCCTGGGGAAGGCACCTGGTGCTGAGCAAGGAGTGCTCGGGCTGAGAGCGGGAGCAGCGGTCTCGCGGGGGCGTTTTGCGCGTAATGTCATCCAGGGGGTGGAAGGGAATCAAGGCCCCTACAAACTCCGCGGGGCCGACAATGAACTCTTCGTCATCATCCTCTCTGGTACCGAACGGGTCTATATCGATGGGCGTTTGGTCCAGCGGGGCAAGGAATTCGATTATGTTATCGACTATAATGCGGCAGAGATCACTTTCACCGCCAACCGCTTGATCACCAAGGACAGGCGTATCGTGGTGGAGTTTCAATATGCCGAGCAGAACTACGCCCGCAGCCTGCTTCAGACCGGTGCGGACTATCAGAAAGGCAAATGGAAAGCCTATCTGGATGTCTATTCCGAGCAGGATGCTAAGAATCAACCTTTGCAACAGGATCTGGACGATCGAGACAGGCTCTTTCTCTCCCAAGTGGGCGATGATGTGGCCAATGCCTTCATCATAGATGTGGACAGCGTGCCCTACACCGAGGATCAGGTGCTCTATACCCTCCGCGATTCCTTGGGATACGATACCGTCTATGTCTACAGTACCGATCCGGATGAGGCGCGCTTACAGGTCTCCTTCACGAGAGTAGGGTCTGGCAATGGGGACTATGTACAGGATGAATTCACTTCCAACGGTCGGGTGTTCCGCTGGGTCCCACCGGACACCATCGATGGAAACATCATCCGCCAGGGAGACTACATACCCGGTCAATTGCTTATCACCCCCAAGAGTCAACAATTACTGAGTTCAGGGCTGCGCTATGCATGGAATAAAGATTCGTGGATGGATATCGAAGGGGCCATGAGCGCCAATGATCTGAATCGATTCAGCAGCAAGGATGCGGCCGATGACATCGGCACAGCCTTCCGCTGGCGGGCGCAGACCGGGATTCAGGTGGACAGCATGACCCGCTTGGTCGCCAATGGACTTGTGGAATTCACCGGACATGATTTCAAGCGTATCGAGCGTTACCGGGCTGTGGAGTTCGAGCGGAATTGGAACATCACCGAAGTCCTTCTGGACAACGACCAATTGCAGACCCGATTGGGTGTGGGTGTCGAACGAGCGGCCGACCGCAGGATCTACTATGGACTGGACCGCTTGCAGATCGGGGGTGGATATGAAGGCTATCGGCAAGACCTGAATGCACGATGGGACCAAGGGGATCTACATGCCTCTTTCAAAGGCAGTCTGCTCAACACCTCAGGCGACATCCGCTCCCGCTTCGAACGACACATCTCAGATATCTCCTATGGATTGGGGAAGGTCAGAGTGGGATTCAAGGATGATCGGGAGAATAACCGATTCCTGCTGGGAGGAGATACACTGTCGTCCACCACCTATCGCTGGTATGAATGGGAGGCCTATGTGGGTTCAAACGATACCTCCCGCTGGGCCTATCGTCTCTTTTTCAAGAATCGGGATGATTGGCGTCCGCAGATCGATCGCCAATTGCGGGCTGCACATGCTGAAGAGTATGGTCTGGAGTTGGCCAATGGCAGAGTGCGTAATCATTCGGTCAAGGTGGTATCTGCATGGCGTACGCTGGAGATAGTGCGTGAAGAGGCCATCGACCAAAGCCCCGAAGAGACTTTTCTGGGCCGGTTAGAGTATCGCGGGAAGTGGCTCCAGAACATCGTCCAGCTCAATACCTTCTATGAAGTGGGCAGCGGTCTGGAGAGGCGCAGGCAGTTCATCTATCTCGAGGTACCGGCCGGCCAGGGCGTTTATGTATGGGTGGACTATGATGGGGACGGTGTGCGGGATCTGGATGAATTCGAGATCGCTCAATTCGAGTATGAAGCGAATTTCATACGGGTATTCACTCCTACCGATGACTTTGAGAAGGTATTCTCCAATCAAGTCTCTCAGACACTGCGCATCGATCCGGGTGTCGCATGGAGGACCAAAGAAGGGATACGGAGGTTCTTGGCTCGATTCTCTGATCAGGCCGCTTGGCGTGCCGACCGCAGGACCCGCGAAGAAGAAGGGTCCGATGCCTTCAACCCCTTCATCCAGAACCTGAACGACACCGTGCTCCTCTCGCTCAACAACAGCTTTAGGAACAGCATCTTCTTCAACAAGACCGATCCCGTGTGGAGCGTGGATCATCTCTACTCCGATGTGAAGAATAAACAACTGCTCACCAATGGTTTCGAATCCCGATCGGAGCGGGAGAATAGACTGAGTGGACGCTATACCTGGGCCAGGAAATACACCTTACGTCTTTCTCTTATCGAGAAGGACAAGGGACGGGAGGCCAGTTATAGCACCAATCGGAATTTCGACATTCAGGAATACAGCCTCGTCCCGCGGATAGAGTGGCAGCCGGATAAGACCTTCCGTATGACCTTGAATCTGGAGTACACGGAGCGGGATAATCGAGTAGGGGACGGAGAGTCAGCAGTCATCGAGCGATTGGGTGCCGAAGCGCGGTGGAGTCAGCTGGATAAGGGCAGTATCAATGCCACCTTGAATTTCGTGCAGATTGATTTTGTAGGCAACGAGAATTCGTCATTGGCCTTTGAGATGTTGGATGGTCTGCGTCCGGGAGAGAACTTCACTTGGAGTCTGTTCGTGCAGCGGAATCTATCCAAGAATCTCGCATTGAATGTGAACTATAACGGAAGGAGTTCTAGGGACAACCCGGTGATCCACAGCGGGGGCGTGCAGGTACGGGCATTCTTCTGAATCAATCCACCAGTTGGGATTTCAGTTCTTTCAGCTCAGTAGCCGTCAGATCACGCCATTCTCCATAACGTATCCCGTCCAAGGAGATATTCATGATGCGTATCCTACGTAAACGCGTGACCTCATACTCGAAATGCTCGCACATACGCCTGATCTGGCGGTTGAGTCCTTGGGTGAGGATGATGCGGAACGTGTCTTCACTCAATTTTTCCACCTCGCACTCTCGGGTCACGGCATCCAAGATGGGTACTCCTGATGCCATTCCTTTGATGAACTCATCGGTGATAGGCTTATCCACCCGCACGATGTATTCCTTCTCATGGGCATAGCGGGCCCGTAGGATCTTGTTGATGATATCCCCATCATTGGTCATCAGGATCAGTCCTTCTGAGGCCACATCCAATCGACCCACTGGGAAGATGCGTTCCACATGGTCGATATAGTCCACGATATTATCACGGGCCTTGGGGTCGGTGCTGCAGATGATACCACGGGGTTTGTGCAGGGCGATGTATACAGGCTTGGCCTTGGCCGTATTGATGGGCCGACCTCTGACCTCGATGCGGTCTGTTTCGGTCACGCGATCCCCAAGAGTGGCGGGTCGGTCGTTGATGGTGACCACCCCTTGCTCTATGAGTCTATCGGCCTCTCTGCGTGAGCAGTATCCCGCTGCACTCAGGGCCTTATTGAGGCGCATTCCTTTGGGAGCCGCGTCCTCCATGGGTCAGACCTCGAAGAGTTCTTTGAGTTCGGTGGCTTGATCGGGGCGCATCTTACCTGCGAGGATCAGACTCAGCTGCTTTCTTCTCAGCGCAGCAGCATAGCGTTCTTTCTCAATGTCGGTCTCAGGGATGAGTTCAGGCACTTCTATGGGAGCCCCGTTCTGATCCACTGCAACAAAGGTGTAGATGGACTCGTTGGATTTGATCTGCTCACCGGAATTGTGGTCCTCCACATATACATCGGAATAGACCTCCATCGATGAGTTGAAGGCGCGCGACACCTTGGACTCGATGGTCACGATATCACCCAAGCGTATCGGCCGTCCAAAGGAGACATTGTTGACAGAGGCAGTGACCACTACCCTGCGGCAGTGCCTATGAGCCGCGATGGCGGCATTGATATCCATCCAATTGAGCAATTGCCCTCCCATGAGGTTCCCCAAGGTATTGGTCTCATTGGGCATGACGATGCGTGTCGCTGTGGCCAGCGTCTCTTTCGCAGTGCGCGATTTTCTCATGATCAAGTATTGTTATCCATGTCCTGTCCGTCCCTGAGTCCATTGATCCAGGCAATAGCATGGTCCATATCGGGGAAGATGCGGACAGGGCGATGGGGACGATTGAAGCGGATGAAGAAATTGGCGGCCATCTCGTGGCTGTAGTCTGCCCGTATGATGGCATCAGCAGCTGCGATCTCATCAAATGCCTCTGAGGCCGCATAATCACGGGCCTCTTGAGTCATTGTAGCACCAGAGTCGAGGCTGATGATCATGTAGCACTTATCTACGGTCATGTGCTCCTTGATGGTATCATGGAGTTCCACGATATCGGCCTTTTCAGCTTCTTCTTCGGTATTGGTGAAATGGAAATGACAGAGGTCGTTTTCCAAGAAGGTGATCTTGATCTTATCCAGTCTGATCTCTCGTGCGTCCACCGCTTCTCTTTGATTTATAGGTCAAAGGTATGACGGCAGATCGGACAAGGAAGGATTCCGATCATTTCTTTCTGAGGAGCCAGGCTTCGCTGGTCTCTTCTTCCTTCACACGGATGAGCAGCTCCAATGCTTCTTTCCGGTCAGGAGAACTGCCATAGGCCACTCGATGCAGCCCTCTGTGCCGATCGATGATAAAGGCCTCATAGCCTTTAGTGCGGAGTCTCTCCACCAGGCGTGTGGCATTGGACTCTTCTGAGAAACACCCTCCGATCACGTGGAATTCCATGCTGGAGATCGCTTGGGGCGCTACATATGTGGAGACGGCCTCTGCTTCACTGATTCCCTCGTCACTGATCGTTTCAGGAGATTCGGTCGGAGTGAGGTCTTCTGTGAACTCCTCTTCAGGTGCTTCCGGGGTGCTTATAGGGGCTAGGGCTTCCTGTTTGGGGATCTCATTCTCATTGAGGTCAACATCCAGCGAACTGGTGCGGCCTTCATAGACGGCCGGGACCTGCTTGTGGAAAGGATTCAGATCGGAGGATTGGATGGTTCCATCCCGGAGGACATCAGAGCGTACCCCTACCCATGCAATGTAGAATAAGAGTGGGACCATGGCCGCAGCGATGAGCCACCTGCGAGAGCCGCTACCTTCCTCTTTTTTGGTCAGTGGGATAACTGGAATGTGTTCTTCTTCTTCTTGTCCCGGAGCTTCTTCAGCTTCGATTTCATGCACCACTTCGAATTCCGGTTCGAAATCTATGACCGCTTCTTCGATCTCTTCCTCTACATCTATTTCCTGGTGCTCAGGAACTTCCTGCAGAACGGGACGGGCGTATACCTTCTTCAGTCGGAAGGACTCCAGCAGATAGTTGACCGAGGTATCGGGGCTGAATTGGAGATTCTTCTCCGAGTCCAGATAGAGGATGCCTACTTTTTCGAATTGCACAGGGCGTCCTTCTTCCAGCTCGGTGAAATATCCTTCTACCGCCTCTTTGATCTGGGCATTGGCCGCTTCATGGCTGATATTCTCGGCCTGGGATATGGCATGGGCGAGTAGGCCATCGTTCTTGGTCAGCTGGGCATTGAAGCGCAGATCCTTGGAAGGCGGATGGATGACATGAAGCAGTTTATCGATACGTGCCGAACGGTATTCCGTCACAAATCCACCTAGATCGGGCACGATGACACAGTCATAGTGATAGAGCAGTTCGCTGATACGTGCGCTGAGATCCAAGAGATGATTTTTAGTGATCCATCTATCAAAAGTAGTCATTGAGGAGAAAATAGAAGCCCAACCAGGCATCACTCCACCACTAGTTTCACACTATCGTACCATGCCCCGCCAAGGCTCATCCAGTGAAGGATGTATTTCCCAGTTCCGAGTGAAGGAGGATGCAGTTCCACATGGTAGGTCCCTGAGCTTGTCGAAGGGCCGGGTTGCGGAGCTATATCCTGCTCGTACACCAACCTTCCTTGCAGGTCGTAGAGCACCAGCCGAGTAGTCTTCTCTTGGTAAGGCATGATGCCGCTGGACGGGGCGGTGAACAGTAGCTGGATTGGATTCCCATGCTGCCATGGATTAGGTGCTATGCCCATACTGCCCTGTAGGCCGATGACCTGCTCTTGCAGACCGGAGATGAGATGGCAGCCAGGCTCTATGCAGCCGAGACTATCGGTGCGGATGACCCAGATATGAGGTAAGA
>JABDLZ010000042.1 GCA_013001705.1 Flavobacteriales bacterium | reverse complement strand
CACCAAAAGGTCACTGTTCGACACACGCTCCAATTCAAATCTCCCTTGACTATCAGTAGCTGTGCCTGTGGACGTACCTGCCCATAGGATATTGGCCCCCGGTAGAGGGATCTGTTTCTCTTCTTCTATGGTGTATACCATTCCTCTCACCACCTCATCGGAGGTGTTCTGAGAAAGAAGGGTCGTACTTAGAAGCAATGTGAGAATGACGATATGAAATCGGTCAGTGCTCATCTTGATCCCTGTATTTACAACACGCATGTACTGTGTTGTATTGCTCATCAGTCGCCATTGATCGTTCGGTATCATGACCGACCTCATTCAATAGCTGATGTATCTCTTCTTCAGTGATACGTTGTGTATTGAAGATGATACTCAGGGTCTGCGTATCGAGATCGTAATCGGCATACTTCACGCCTTTGACGTCTACCGCCTTTTCGATTCGGTCTTCACACATGCCGCAGACCCCGCTTACGGTGAAGCTGGTCTCCACGATCTTATCTTGTGCTTGAATACTTGGTGCCACAAATAAAATGGCGGCAAGTAAAAGTGTTCTGAAAATAGTTTTCATGACTGTAAGTTATTGATTCATATTGAGTTGTCCAGATATTCTGGAAAAAAGAATCAATACTCAGCCATAGGTGATTAGTGAATGGTGTTGGATATAGAGGTCCTGATGTCCGGATCGGTCCGGAGGGTATTCTATTTTCAATATGCTCGCACCGGTATCGGTGATTTGCAGAGATAGCTCCGTTTTTTCAAGCAAGAGAGCCTGGATCTCGGCCGGGTGAACACGAGACTGGAAGGCAGGCACCTGTTCTTCTGCGAGGAATTGTAGAAACAAGGAGGTGAGGCCACATTCTTCCTCTCCCTTCTCCTCACAGCACGATTTCAACTCTTTGGCGCAACAGCTCTCATTCAGCTCGCAATTCCCCTCGGTGACAGCACTTAATGATATGTCCGCAATCGCTTTGCAGCAGGTATCTACATCAACATGAATGCCGATGGTCACAGCGATGTAGAATATCAGGGTCGATATGATAGAGATGCGGAGCATTGCGCAATGCGAATACTGCAAATATCGTGCTATAGCAGCTTATTTCTCCCCTTTGGCCGCCATGGCCGCTGCATATTCCCGATTCATTCTTGCAATGTTATCGAGGGAAATACCCTTGGGACATTGGACTTCGCAAGCTCCTGTGTTGGAACAATTGCCGAATCCTTCGTCATCCATCTGGTCCACCATATTGAGAACCCGCTCTTCTCTTTCGACCTGGCCCTGGGGAAGTAAGGCGAGTTGTGACACTTTGGCTGACACGAAGAGCATAGCAGAAGCATTCTTACAGGCCGCTACACATGCACCACAGCCGATACAGGTAGCTGCATCGAAGGCCTTGTCAGCATTTTCCTTTTCTATCGGTATCGCATTTGCATCGGTGGTGTTTCCTGAGGTGTTCACAGAAACGAATCCTCCGGATTGTATGATGCGATCGAAGGCTGTACGGTCGACTACCAGGTCTTTGATGACAGGGAAAGGTTTAGCACGCCAAGGTTCGATATAGATGGTATCCCCATCGTTGAATTTCCGCATGTGGAGTTGACAGGTGGTCACCAACCTATCCGGCCCGTGAGCTTCTCCATTGATATGCATGGAGCAGGACCCGCAAATACCTTCTCGACAGTCATGATCGAAAGCTACAGGATCCTCTCCTTTCTCAATGAGGTCGTTATTCAACTCGTCCATCATCTCCAGAAAGGAAGAATCGGGAGAGATTCCTTTGACTTCATAGGTCTCCATCTTTCCGGTGGAGCGCGCATTCTTCTGCCTCCAGACCTTCAGGGTGAGATTCATGTTTCTTTTCTCCATATCCTTACTTGTAAGAGCGTTGTTTCAATTCGACATTCTCAAAGACCAGATCCTCCTTATGAAGTTGGGCTTCTCTAGAATCACCAGTCCATTCCCAAGCTGAGACGAATTTGAAATTCTCATCATCGCGTTTGGCCTCGCCTTCTTGCTCCCCACTTGTCTCAACTGATTCTTCCCTGAAGTGACCTCCACAGGATTCTTCGCGCACCAATGCGTCCTTGGCCATGAGTATTCCGAGCTCGATCAAGTCGGCTACTCGACCTGCTTTTTCCAGTTCCTGATTGAAAGAATCAGCGGTTCCAGGCACTTTCACATCCGACCAGAACTCCTCTTTGATCTGATTCATCTCATCCATGGCCCGGGACAGTCCTTCTGCATTCCGTGACATGCCTACTTCATTCCACATGACCAGTCCCAATCGCTTATGGAAGTAATCCACGGGTTTGCTCCCATTGATGGTCAGTAATTTGGCGATGCGTTCATTGACCGCGTTCTCGGCTTCATCGAATTCTGCAGTGTCGATGGGAATAGGCCCAGTACGTATCTCATCTGCCAGATACTCGCCAATGGTATATGGAAGAACGAAATATCCATCGGCCAATCCCTGCATGAGGGCAGAAGCTCCCAATCGATTGGCGCCATGGTCACTGAAGTTGGCCTCTCCGGTGGCATAGCACCCGGGAATAGTGGTCATGAGGTTGTAGTCCACCCAGATGCCACCCATAGTGTAGTGCACTGCCGGATAGATCATCATGGGAGTCTTGTATGGATTCTCATCCACGATCTTCTCATACATCTGGAAGAGGTTACCGTACTTGGATTCGATGACCTCCTCACCCATGCGCCTTATCTCCTCCTTACTGGGATTATCCAGTCCTAAGACTGTCGCCTTCTCATTGCCATAGCGTTCGATGGCCGCAGCAAAATCCAGATAGACCGCTTCTCCGGTCGGATTCACCCCATATCCCGCATCACAACGTTCTTTTGCCGCTCTAGATGCAACGTCTCGCGGCACGAGGTTTCCAAAGGCCGGGTATCTGCGTTCCAGATAGTAATCGCGGTCTTCTTCGGCCAATTCAGTCGGCTTGAGGCGTCCTTCGCGTATCGCTTCAGCGTCCTCCTTCTTCTTCGGCACCCAGATACGGCCGTCATTCCTTAGTGACTCTGACATCAAGGTCAGTTTGGATTGATGGTCCCCGCTACGTGGAATACAGGTCGGGTGGATCTGCGTGAAACAGGGATTGGCAAAGTAGGCTCCCTTCTTATGCGCCTTCCATGCAGCGGTGACATTGGATCCCATGGCATTGGTAGACAGGAAGAACACGTTGCCATATCCGCCTGAGGCAAGTACCACAGCATGGGCAGAATGACGACTCACTTCACCGGTCACCAGATTACGGGCAATGATTCCGCGGGCCTTGCCGTCTACTACTACCAGGTCGAGCATCTCATGACGGTTATACATCTTGATCTTTCCCTTGGCGATCTGACGGCTCATTGCAGAGTAAGCTCCAAGTAGGAGCTGTTGCCCGGTCTGTCCTTTGGCATAGAAGGTCCGTGAGACCAGTACACCTCCGAAGGACCGATTATCCAACAGGCCACCATACTCCCGTGCAAAGGGGACACCTTGGGCCACACATTGGTCGATGATATTGGCAGACACTTCTGCCAGTCGGTAGACATTGGCCTCTCTGCTCCTGTAGTCACCTCCTTTGATGGTGTCATAGAAGAGTCGATAGACCGAGTCCCCATCGTTCTGATAATTCTTGGCTGCATTTATCCCTCCTTGGGCAGCGATGGAGTGGGCACGTCTCGGTGAGTCCTGATAACAGAATGCACTCACATTATAGCCCATCTCTGCTAGCGAAGCGGCTGCAGCCCCACCAGCCAGACCAGTACCTACAACAATGACATCGATATGGCGCTTGTTGGCCGGGTTGACCAGGTCGATCGTGTTCTTGTGAAGGGTCCATTTCTGGTCCAGTGGGCCTTCAGGTATTTTAGCATCTAATGACATAGAGGTCGAAGATTAATGCGTTAGGTAATGGTAAAGGGCAATGATGATGAATCCGAGCGGGACGGCAATTGCATAGACGGTACTGAGCTTTTGCAGTGCCGGGGTGAATCGTCCGCGTACTCCGATCGATTGGAATGCCGATTGGAATCCGTGCTGCAGATGAAGCGCCAAGAATACAAAGGCGACCACATACAAGAGGACCCTCCAGAGATCCACGAATTTATGTCTGAGCTCCTCATAGTAGCGGGTAGGATCCTCGGGATTCGTACTGAAGTATTTGTAGTCCATCTCCGGAATCCAGAAGTCATAGAAATGCAGTGCAATGAACCCGAGGATGGCGAGTCCTGTGTAGATCATGTTCCGCGACATCCAAGATGCACTCGCACCCCCTTTATAGACCTCATAATTCTGAACTCGTGCTTGGCGATTGCGGTACTCTAGAATGAATCCCATCACAAAGTGGAAGATCACTGCAAATATGAGTATTGGCTGTAAGGCGAATTGCACCAAGGGATTGGTTCCCATGAAGTGGGAGACCTCATTGAAGAGGTCTTCACTGAATACCGACAGAAAGTTGATGGATAGATGTTGCAGGAGGAACACCATTAGGAACAAGGCAGAAAGTGCCATGGCCAGTTTTCGAGCGATGGATGATTTCATCAGGATCGTTTGCAGTGGTTTGCTCGCAAATGTAGCTTCCACATATGCATTATCAAAGACAGTCCATATATGGCAAGCGCTGATTGGACTTCAGAAGCTATCTCGGAGACACTTTGATTACCTTTAGCCACCTTATTCTCAAGCAGTACTCCCTATGAAATACCTCCCTATCGACAAGCAGTTGTACATCGATAACCGCAAACGATTTGTAGAACATCTCGAACCTGGCTGTCTGGCCGTCTTCAACTCCAATGACATCATTACGACCAGTGCTGATTCTACCCGCCCATTCGTTCAGCATCGGGACATCCTGCACCTCTCCGGAGTCGATCAGGAGGAGAGTATCCTGCTCATCTTCCCGGATTGTCATGAGGAGAAACATAGAGAGATCCTTTTCTTGAAAGAGACCAGTGAACTGATCGCCATCTGGGAAGGGGCCAAGTTGAACAAGGATCAAGCCTTCGAGGTTTCGGGTATACGCACCGTATACTGGCTGGAGAAATTCGAGACCATCTTCAACAATCTCATGAGCGAGGCAAAAGGGGTCTATCTGAATACCAATGAGCACTTGCGCGCCAATACAGAGGCCGAGACCCGAGAAGACCGCTTCATCAATTGGTGCCAGGAGAAGTACCCAGTGCATACCTATCACCGTAGTGCTCCTATCATGCATCGCATTCGATCGGTCAAGCATGAGATAGAGATACAACTGCTCCAAGCCGCTTGCAATATCACTGAGAAGGGCGTTCGCAGGATCCTTCCATTTATACGGCCCGGGGTGATGGAGTATCAGATCGAGGCCGAACTCATGCATGAGTTCCTGAACAATCGCTCCCAAGGCTTTGCATACACCCCCATCATCGCATCAGGAGAATCGGCCTGTGTGCTGCACTACATAGAGAACAACAAGCCCTGCAAGGATGGAGACGTAATCCTCATGGATTTCGGGGCGGAGTATGCCAATTACTGCTCGGACCTTACGCGGTCAGTGCCGGTCAATGGGCGCTTCACCGATCGTCAACGGAAAGTCTATGATGCTGTATTGCGGGTCAAGGATGCCGCAACGGAATTACTCGTACCCGGTACGATGATGGCCGACTATCATCGTAGGGTAGGGGAACTCATGGAGAAGGAATTGGTAGACCTGGGTCTCATCAGCATGAAAGATATCGAAGATCAAGACCCTGCTTGGCCAGCCTATAAGAAGTACTTTATGCACGGAACTTCACATTTCATCGGGCTGGATACTCATGATGTAGGACTCTGGCACGAACCCATACAAGCCGGAATGGTCTTCACGGTAGAACCTGGAATCTACATTCCGGATGAGGATCTGGGAATACGTCTAGAAGATGATGTGGTGGTGCAGGAAAGTGGTTCTCCGATGAATCTGATGAAGAACATCCCTATCGAGGCGGAAGAGATCGAAGAGTTGATGAATGCCTAAGCGGCAATATTGACCCGCTTACTGATGACTTGATCGCCATCTACGATGAGCATTACGTATTTCTTGGCGTTCAGCGTGGAGATATCGAGTACCGTTTCATTATCTGAGATAGCTCCGGTCTGTATCACACGTCCGTTGAGATCGCACAGATCATAAATGGTGCGTTCGGTGCGTGGGGTATACCTTACGACCATGCGTCCGGTCTCGCGTTCTATCTGAATATCTATCACTCTACTGGTCTCCAACATAGGGGGCGGCATTCTGCTCTATATAAATTAAACGAATCGAGGCCACATGGGTTGCTATTTGCCCACCACTA
Organism: Flavobacteriales bacterium; assembly: GCA_013001705.1. Classification (NCBI taxonomy): domain Bacteria; kingdom Pseudomonadati; phylum Bacteroidota; class Flavobacteriia; order Flavobacteriales; species Flavobacteriales bacterium. The sequence continues at coordinate 13,525 of JABDLZ010000042.1, read as the reverse complement.
TTGGACCAACTGGCCTTTTTTCACGATGAATCCCCAACTGTAGCGGGCAACGGAGTGAAATAAACAGCAAGACCATGTCTTGGAAGGGACATGGTCCTGCTAGAAACAACACGTGGTATGAAACCAGAAACTGATGCTTTTCAACGGAATAACCAGTATCCGTTCTTAGTAGATGTTCTCATATCATTATTCGATTGATTATACCTCAAGGTACAGAGCATGTCCCAATGAATCCAGTGGCGAACCAGCAACGGTCATCCTCGATGAAGCAACGGTGCTCGAGTATTTGATCACTGATGTATATTGGTCCCTGTGCAGCTCAGAGCCGTGATCATAGATGATGAACTCCATGCCAGGGAGAACCTAGCATTACTCATCGAATCCTATTGCCCATCGATAAACGTGGTGGCTTCTGGTCAGGATGTCATGTCTGGTAAGAAAGTGATCGATGAGAGCGATCCGGACGTGGTGTTCTTGGATATACGCATGCCTTCAGGTGCTGAGGGATTCGAGTTGTTGAATCTCATCGATGACCCCGGCTTCATGGTCGTATTCGTGACGGCATTCAAGGACTACGCGATCGATGCCTTCAAGGTCAATGCGGTGGATTACATCCTCAAACCCATAGATATCGATGAATTGATACAGACCGTCTCTCGACTGGAGAAGCGCTATGCCTCTTTTAAGGATCGGGAAGACAAGGCCTTGGATTACCGGGAGCGGATAGAACGCCTGAGCAAGGAACTGCTCCAGCGAGCCGACCGATTGGCCATCTCTCATGCCACAGGCATACGTATGGTCAGGCCTGAAGAGATCATCTACCTGCGGGCCGAAGGGAATTGTGTGAATATCCATTTCAAGGATGGAAGCTCCTATCTGGATACGCGCACACTGAAGACCTATGAAGAAGACCTCCTTCCTCAGAGTTTCTTCCGTTGCCACCGTTCATTCATGGTCAATTTGGATGAATTGGAAGCCTTCGACCGACAAGAAGGAAATCACGTGATCATGAGCAATGGGTCACGGATTCCCGTATCCAAAAGTCAGCTCAGCGATCTGCTGCGAACGCTGAAAAGAAATTAGTACTTGTTCACTCGATCAGAAGGGCCTTCTGCGCGATCGCAGTGAAATCCAGCATTCAATTTACGTTATTGAATCAAAGCCCCTTTAGATGTCATCATCACCGCTACAGGCCATCATTGTGGATGACGAGCATCATTGCCGTCACAATCTGGCCGAATTGCTATCTGAGTATTGTCCTGAAATCCAGGTATATGCGATGGCAGCAAGTGCTAAAGAGGCTTTGGAACAGATAGAGGACACTACTCCAGACGTACTCTTTCTGGATATCCGTATGCCGGGAATGACCGGATTCGAACTTCTTGAGCATCTCCCGAATAGGGCTATCCAAGTGGTATTCACAACTGCTCATGATGAATACGCTCTACGCGCATTGAAAGAGGGAGCCGTAGATTATCTGGAGAAACCGATCAGTATCGATGAATTGGAGGCATGCGTACAGAAGCTTGTCAAGCGGAAGGAAAGCAGTAGCGATGCAACACCCAGCTGGACCAAGGAAATGCTCAAACTGGCCAATCTCAAAGAGCTCGACCGTACTACCATACCTACGGCTGATGGATTTGTGATGGTCAAGAGCAGTGAGATCATCCATTTGGAAGCCGCTGAAAGCTATACCAGGATATTTCTGAGCACCGGAGAACGCCATCTGAGCAGCAAGAACATTCGCGTGTTCGAGCAACGACTCAACCCGCAAATATTCTTCCGCACCCATAAATCCCACATCGTCAATGTGCTCTATCACCTGAAAGGATTCTCCCGCACTGATGGCAATGTCGCACTGATGAGTGATGGTACACGCGTACCTATCAGCCGCAGAAAGCTCGGTGAATTCCTTGAACGGGTGCAGTCATGAGATCAAGCATACTCGTACTTCTCTTGATGGGGTCATTGGGCACGATGGCGCAATACCACACCTTCCTGAATCTCGGCATCGAAGACGGGCTCGCCCAATCCCAGGTCAATGATATGGCCCAAGGGCCGGGGGGCTATCTATGGGTCGCAACTGCGAGCGGATTGAGCCGATTCGATGGGACCGAGGTCAAGAATTTCTACAAGTCGGATGGACTGGTTGATAATGTGGTCACCTCCATTCTGGTCAGTGATGATGGAGAGCTATTCTTCGGTGGTGTAGGAGGATTCACTCAACTGACCAATGGGGAATTCTTCTCCTATCCCTTTCCAAGGAGTTTCGTGGATAGTCGTGTACAACACATGCAATTGGTCAATGATAGTACCCTCTGGATCGCGACCAATCGCAATGGCTATTTCTCTTTTTCCTTGAATACTCGTCAATTCGAAGCACCCATCTTGGATCACGGGACCAACATACGTTGGTTGGATATCCCCAACGGTCTGATAGCCGGATCAAGAGGTCTGTTCAGTTTTACAGACCGATGGCCATCCAGAGATGACCTTAATATCTCGGATGTACACGTGTCCGCAGATCGCTTGTGGTGCAGCACATTGGGTGATGGCCTTTGGACATATACGGACAAATGGAATCGGGTCGCTCCTCCACAGGATATGGAAGTCTCCTATCTGAGAGATATCCTTATAAGTTCTGAAGGGGCTTTTTGGGGGGTTGGGCCTGATGGCGCGGTGACCTTGGATCAGGGAGAGTGGAACCGATACACTGCGAAGAACGGACTCGCCTATGACAACCTCAGAGCCGTAGAGCAGGACCGGGAAGGGAATATCTGGCTGGCAAGCAATGGTCAAGGCATTTACCGATTCACAGGAGACCTCTTCAGTACCTATGCGACAGGCAATCCACTCCAGAGTGAACTCATGCTATCTGCGGTAGAATACGGAGATGCGATGTATCTCGGGATGTTCGATGAGGGGCTTCAACTGATCCGGTCAGATGGGAAGGTCGAAGATCTCGAATCCTTCATCCGCACAGATGTGTGGAGTCTCCTGCGTGACCAGACCGGGAGGATTTGGGCGGGTACCTCTACCGGACTATATCGGAGTGTGGATGGAAAGAGTTTTACTCGCTTGTATGAGGATGAATTACCCAGCAATCGGATCACGTCCCTTTTCGAGGACGACATCGGCAATATCCACATCGGTCATAGGGAAGGAGCTACAGTGGTCTATGGTGATGATGAATTCATGCATCTCATTGAAGAGACCGGATTCGAGGGCAGGCGGGTACGCGCTATCCAACAATCCATTGATGGAGCAATGTGGCTCGGTGCCCAGAATGGCCTGTATCGTATCGATGATGAATGGGTCATGCGCTTGGATGAGTCGAGTGGTCTCAATGATAATACCATCTATTCCATACAGGATGACCCATGGGGAAGGCTCTGGGTAGGCGCTAAGAACGGATTGCACATACTGATGAGTGACTCGGTCATCCAAGTGATGCTCTCAGGTCAGGTAGATGCCAATAACATCAACTTTCTTCACTGCAGCAAGGCTGGGCAACTCTACGTAGGGACCAATCAAGGGCTGTTCTCCGCACAGGTGCTAGAAGATGTAGCTCAGATGAATTTCAGGCAATACGGTATACAGGATGGTCTACCGGGACTGGAGTGCAATCTCAATGCAATCTACCAGCAAGGTTCAGGGCAGGTGTGGTTCGGGACCAATAAAGGAGTGGTGCGATTCGATGAAGAGGAATTCCTGGAGCAGGCACCTCTTCCAGAGCCGGTGCTTCATATCACAGGTATAAGACTCTATGCCGAACCCTTCGATATCAGCACCCGATCCTCGGGAATGGATCATGTGCATGGATTACCTATCGACCTCACCTTCCAGCCGGATGAGAACCATATCACATTCGATTTCAAGGGGGTGCGGTTATCCGACCCGGGGTCTATCACCTATGAGTATAGGATGGATGGCTTGGAGAGTCAATGGACCTCCGCAGGCAATTCGACCTCCATCACCTATTCCTCTTTGGGATTCGGAAAGTATTGTTTCATGGTCAGATGTGTGGATGAGGATGGGAATGAGATAGGCGAGATGGCCCAAATTGACTTCCGGATATTACCACCTATCTATCTGCGTTGGTGGGCCTTGCTCATCGAAGCCATCCTGATCAGCGCTCTAGTGCTCTCTGTTTTACGCTGGAGAAGAGAGGTCAGGCAAAGGAAGCAGAGTCTGGTCGAGCTCGGGTACAAGAACCGCATGCAAAGCTTGGAACAGCAATCACTCAATTCAAGCATGAATCGCCATTTCATCTTCAATGCCCTGAATGCCATCCAGTACTATATCAATCGGGAGGATAAGCGATCGGCCAATCGCTATCTGTCCAGCTTTGCAAAGCTCATACGCAAGAATCTGGACTCGACCGCAACGACCTGGGTCAGTCTTCAAGACGAGATCGAGCGGCTTGAGCTCTATCTCCATCTGGAGAGTATGCGCTTCAACGACCGGTTCTCCTACCACATCCATGTGGACCCCTCACTGGATACCGCCAGTATACGGGTGCCATCCATGCTTTTACAGCCCTTTGTAGAGAATTCCATCTGGCACGGAATCCTTCCCAAGCCGGACGCAGGTCGGGTGGATGTCGATATCCAAGGAATCGATGATCGCATGCGCATACGTATCCAGGATGACGGAATCGGTATCGATGAGAGTCAAGGACAGAAGAACGGGCATGTCCCCGACCACGAATCCAAAGGGATGAACATTACCCAGCATAGGCTCAATCTGTACAGCGAGATGACCGGGACCTCTTTTGAGATCATCGGTCCGGTACAGTTGGAAGAGGAGGGAATGATCAAGGGTACACGCATCGATATCCTCATCCCATTGCGGGAGAAAGAAGAGCTCAGCAATGTGATCAATGCCTGAACACAGTACCCGAACGCCTTGATTTACAGTTTGGAAGGATACTATTTTTGTACTAATTTCGTATAGAGTGTACCCCAAAGTGAATACACAGAAACATATAATTCACCTGCTCGGCTTTTTTGTAGCCTTGATCTTCTTGGTCACAGGATGTGCCAAAGATGAGCTCATACCTCCTGCTGGAGATACGCTGGATAGTTTCAAGTCCATTGAGCAGATCGAGGATATGGGTTCCAATGATCGCCCTGTGGATACGCAGATGCGTGATAGTGATATCCTGGACTCTGATGGTATCACCGATGACGAGGATGACGAGGATGATGAGGATCGGGAAGAGAACCGATAAGCTCCTCGATCCACACACTCCCTTTACTCGTTCCATTTCTACCGTTGCTTGACTGATTATTGATTTGCCATCCGTTCATGGATAATTTTCATGTATGGCAAACTCAGCATCTACCCAACTCCATCAGCTCATCCACTCCATGTCACGGAGTGAGAAACGGTATTTCAAGATCCATGTGCGTACACATTCTTCCAAGCACTCGATGGATTACATCCGGCTATTCGACCTGATCGATGGTCAAGAGACTTACGATGAATCTCCACTGGTAGAACAGATGGAGCAGGACGGCTGTACCCAGCGATTCGCGGTTCTCAAGCATAGACTCTTCGAAAAGGTCCTAGATGCCCTGGAGGCTTTTCAACGCAATAATGACCCATTGATGACCCTCAGGCATGAGCTTAATAGGTGCAGGGTGTTGATCCACCGGGGATTGCTGAGTGTTGCATCCCGTCATCTGCAAAAACTCATCGATCAAGCCCAGGACCTCGAAGCTCACCTTATCACATTGGAGTGCCTACATCTGATGGCCGTGCATGGATTGATGACGGCTGATGATCAAGAGGTCCATCGAAGTCTTCGATTGCGTATCGCTGAAGAATACGATATGCTTTGGGATGGACAACGATTGTTCGCCACGCTCAAGTCTGAAGGTCGTGCTCGGGTAGGAGAAGCCTTCCGTGGAGATACCATGATCGGAGATGCAGAAAAGGTCATCCGATCGGAATCCTCATCTGCTCTAGCGCGCTATACGGCCCATCACGCCCTGTCAGCATGGACATTCACCCAGCAGGCCTTCGACCAGAGCCTTGTGCATCTGATGCAGTGCGAGCGCATTCTCGATGCAGAGGCCCGCTTGCGTGCAGAACTCCCCCTTGCCCTCACGGATATCTGGGCAAATCAGTGTTATATCTATCTACATAAGAAGCAAGAAGCGCTTGCACGTAATGCGCTGATGAATCTGATGGGCACGCTCAGCGATGGATTCATGACGCATCATAGAATACAATATCACGGCACGCGGTTACAGTCTCTACTCTACTTCCTGAATAGGGTAGAGGATACAGGATTAGAAGAGCGCTTGAAGGAAGAATTGGAGAGATATTCAACCCAACGGTGGGAGCATACTCCGGCCGTGAGAGCAGCACTCGACTACAATGCAGGGGTTTTTCATCACAAGCGCGCAGAGCGGTCTGAAGCGCTCAAGGCCTTGAATCGAATACTGAATGATGGGGAGATCGGAAGGGATGAGGATGTTTATCACCGCACCCTCGTACTGGTCACCGTACTCCACATCGAATCCAAGGATAAGGACTGGATGGCCCATAGTGCCCGGGCCTTGAAACGCTATCTCAAACCCAGGAATCTACTCAATGGTGTAGAGACCACCCTACTCACTTACATTTCCAATCTGCGCAGAGCAAAGACCGAAGAAGGTGAATTGCGTGCGGTCAATCAATTGATCCACTCGCTCAGGGAATTGCGTTCTGAGAAGAAGGAGCAATTGAGTTTCGAGCACTTCGATTTCCTGGCTTGGGCCGAAGACCGATCAGAAGATGATCGATATGCGAGTATGGTCGCCTGAGGGCGTGCTTATTTCTTTACGGAAAGTCGTCTACTCAGTATAGCTTCCCCTTTATGTGAGAGCACGAGAATGTAGATGCCATCCTGAATGTTGGTCACATCCACTGATTCTCCAGAACGAACAGGTTGCTCTTTGATCGACCGACCGGTGATATCGATCAGGGAAAGACCCAATTGCTGGGCTGAAGCATAGGTGATGGTGAATTCATCTTGTACAGGGCTGGGATATATCTGAACTTCCAATAAATCCAATTCTCCGAGACCACTCGTGCCTCCGCACTGGCAATTGGTCACCACACTCAAAGAGTCTGCATAGAAGGCTTGTGAATAGTCCACTCCTCCTACTTCCCATCCACAGCCCGACACACCGGTGGCCACGCCATTGACAATCGCCCATCCCATGAACATCTGACAAGCACCGAAATCCACACCGCCTACATCAGAGCACATCGAGACATTATTGCCGGGGCATTCTCCGGGGGTGTATTGTACGATTCCAGCTGTATTTACAGCGACACAATCATTGCTATAAGTGACTCCATCACAACCACATACGGGGTCATAGATGGTGGTACATATCGCATCTGGGTCGATCAATGAGCAGTCCTTGCAGTTCTGCGACCAGGAGGCACTGAAAAAAACTACACAGGATATCAGGGTACAGATCGTTCTCATCCTTCAATGGGTTTTAGGGTGAGCATCAAGATAAGAGGATTCTCGGGAAAGACCCGTGAGAATTCAGACCAAAAAATGGACGGCTCTTACAAACCTGAACCGCACTCGGATCACTCGTCTACTTCCAAAGTGCCGTTCCGAGCAGCGCGTTTCATCTCCTCATTGGCATAGATGGCCACTTCGACCCTGCGATTCATCTGTTTTCCTTGGGCCGTGCCGTTATCCGCAATCGGTTGGAGTTCTCCATAGCCTTCGGTGGTGATCCGGGATGCATCCACTCCATCAGCTTTGAGGTGATCGGAGACGGACTTTGCTCTTTTGACAGATAGCGTCTGATTGTATTCCTCAGAGCCATCCGAATCGGTGTGACCTTCGATGAGGATGTCGGTATCATCGTATTTCAAGAGGGTCTCGGCCAGTTTGTCGAGATTGCTCTTGGTCTGAGCATTGAGCGCATGCTGATCGGTGGCGAACATCAGTCCGGAATCAAAAGTGATCCGGATACCTTCTCCTACACGGGTGATTTCAGCACCCTCCAGGTCCTGCTGTAATTCTTCGGCCTGCTTGTCCATGCGTCTACCAATGAGTGCACCGGCCGTACCTCCTACAGCAGCGCCTATGATCGCTCCTAGAGCGGTATTTCCTTTGGCATGTCCTACGGCTGCTCCAGCAGCAGCACCGGTGGCCGCTCCTATCACACTTCCTTGAGCGGATTTCGAGGCATTACAGGCCGGGGTCAAGGCAATGAGTCCTATGATAAGACTAGCTACAATCGATTTTTGAATGGTATGGGATATCATGATCATTTAATTTGATTGTAGTGATAGGGACAAAGATCAAGCCGAATCATTGCTGAGCATCGCATCCCAACCTTGTGCCTTCAGCGTGATTTGCTGACCATCATTGGATATCAACTGATTTCCTACGGATTTCTCCGCCATATGGCCTATCACAGTCAATTCAGGATGTGCTCTGAGCTTGTCGAAGTCCGATTGGAGGATGGTGAAGAGCAATTCATAATCCTCTCCACCATTGAGGGCACAGGTGGTGGGCTGTAGATCGAATTGCTGCGCACAGGAAATCGTGTTCTCATGTAGGGGAATTTTTTCCTCATAGATGGCCGCACCCAATCCGCTCGCACGAGTCAAGTGGATGACCTCAGAGGCCAGTCCGTCCGAGATGTCGATCATAGAAGTAGGGGTGATGTCCAGCTCATCCAACATATCTATGATGTCCTTGCGGGCCTCGGGCTTGAGATGTCTCTCTAGGATGTAATCGTTTCCACTCAGATCGGGTTGAGCTCCAGGGGCCGCTTCGAAGACCGCCTTCTCACGTTCCAATATCTGTAGACCCATATAGGAAGCCCCAAGATTTCCAGAGACCACGAGTAATTCCTTGTCCTTGGCTCCGCTTCTATAGACTACCTTCTCCTTGTTGACCCTACCTATGGCCGTGACCGATATGGCCAATCCGGCTATGGAGGTGGTCGTGTCTCCACCTACGATATCCACATCGTAGATCTGTGCTGCGAGGCGTATACCTTCATACAATTCTTCCAAGGCCTCTACGCTGAAGCGATTGCTCACAGCCAGGGAGATGGTCACCTGCTCAGGGCGCCCGTTCATCGCATAGATGTCAGAGAGATTCACCACCACACTCTTATAACCCAAATGCTTGAGAGGTGTATAGCTCAGATCGAAATGCACCCCTTCCATGAGCATATCCGTGCTCACCAGCAGGAAATCCTCTCCGGCATCGATAACCGCAGCATCATCCCCGATGCCTTTGATGGTATTGCCTTGATGGGCTGCGATGCCCTTTGTCAGGTGGTCGATCAGACCGAATTCACCGAGTTCGGAGAGTTCTGTGCGTTTCTCGCTCATATATGCAATGCTCTGTCCCCAGTGGCAGCTAAGGCCGCTTCACGGAAGGATTCGGTATAGGTCGGGTGCGCGTGCGACATCCGTGCGATGTCCTCGGCCGAGGCTCTGAATTCCATGGCCACTACCGCCTCAGCGATCATATCGGCCGCGCGCGGACCGATCATGTGTACACCCAGGATCTCATCGGTCTTTTCATCGGCCAATACCTTGATCAGGCCATCGGTATCCATACTGGCTCGGGCCCTTCCACTGGCCTTGAAAGGGAAGCTTCCCTTCTTATAGGCGATACCTTTCTCCTTGAGTTGCTCCTCGGTATAGCCCACTGCGGCCACTTCGGGCCAGGTATATACCACTCCAGGGATGAGCAGATAATTGATATGTGGCTTCTGTCCGGTCATATGCTCGGCCACGAATACGCCTTCTTCCTCGGCCTTATGGGCCAGCATAGCACCTTTGACCACATCACCGATGGCATAGATGCCTGGCACGTTGGTCTGCAGATGCTCATCGATCTCGACACGTCCACGGTCATCCAGCTTGACGCCCACCTTGTCCAGACCCAGTTTATCGGTATAGGGCTTGCGACCTACAGCTACGAGACAGTAGTCTGCCTTTACCGTGACCTTCTCACCTTTCTTGCTCTCTGCTTCCAGCGTGGTGGTACGTGTGGTCGAGCTGACTTTTTTCACAGCATGGTTCAAGTAGAATTCGATGCCCAATTTCTTCAGGCTTCGCATCAATTCTTTGCTGAGGTCCTTGTCCATTCCCGGGATGATGCGGTCCATGTACTCGAAGACTGAGACTTTGGTCCCCAGACGCGCGTATACAGAGCCCAACTCCAAGCCGATCACCCCACCACCGATGATGGTCATGCTCTTGGGCAAGGACTTCAAGCTGAGCGCCTCGGTACTCGAGATGATGCGTTTCTTGTCGATCTGCGCAAAGGGTAGGCTGATCGGTTTCGACCCTGTGGCAATGATTACCTTGTCGGTCTCTATCTTCTTAGCCTTGCCTTTGGACGGCTTGACGCTGATCGTATTTCTGTCCACAAAGCTCCCATGACCGTGATGTACATCGATCTTGTTCTTCTTCATCAGATAGTCGATACCCGATGTGGTCTGGTCCACTACGCCTTGTTTGCGCTTGATCATTTGAGTGAAATCGACTTTAGGCGCGTTGATATCGATACCATGCTCCTTGAAGGTATGCTCGGCATTGTGGAAGTGCTCGGAGCTGTCCAATAAAGCCTTGGAGGGGATACAGCCCACATTGAGACAGGTTCCACCTAGGGAATCATAACGCTCGATAAGGGCGGTCTTCATCCCCAATTGGGCGCAACGGATTGCGGCTACGTATCCTCCAGGTCCTGACCCAATGATGGTCACATCGTATTTACTCATGAATAAAGCTTGTTTGAGTGGGCCGCAAAACTACGAAGACAACCCTAGTCAAGAGATTGAATTGCTCTTATCTACATAGCAATCATCTACTTAATGCACTAGCTCTTCGAGAACACCTTCATAAACCTTCGAAGTGCTAGTGGGAGATTGCCCATGGCGTAGTTCGTTACAGCGTCTGGATCTGGACCCAAGAAGACATCGTTTCCTTCAATAGATTTCATCTGATAATAAAAGGCCGTAGTTGTGTAGCTTTTCACTCTAGTATTCGTCTCACCTGGTCTCGCACTCATGCCATTTGGGCCAACAACTTTGGACTTCTCAATGAGTTTTTTCTTGGGCATTAATACGTACTTGTATTTGCTCAAGTCCGTTGAATTCAATTCTCCAATAGTGACCATGTCATAGTCAAAAGGATAATTCTTCTCTAATGCCCCTGTCGCATACTTCATGAACTTGTCCATTTTCGTAGCATCTTCACAGACCACTAGAATTTTAGATGACTTCAATTCATCATCGGAGGGCCAACTCTCATTGACGGTAGACTCTTTCATCCAAAGATCTGAGACCACTTTGTTTTTATTAATTAGAGCCTCGATATCCCTTTCTTCGGTCAATGTGGTCAGAAAATAATCTTGACCTTTACCTTCTATTTCTTCCTTGAGGAAATCCATAGCATTTTCCAATGTCTTTCCGCCCATTACTGTATGCATCGCAGTGACATCGGCATCACCGACCAAGGCAATAGTAAATGCTGGATTGGACACCATATCCAAAGTACATACTCCATCAGCCTTTGAGATCTGCTTTGATAATTTCCCCCATTCCATAATGGTTACTGTGAATCCATAATAAGGTCCTTGATCGATCAAAGTGTTGGTCAGTTCTTCCATCTTGGCGGGGTCGGAAATCTCTTGTGGGCCTAGATTAACGAACCCCATTGGATAGATTCCCATCGAATTCAATTTCTGCTCTATGGCTTCACTCAACTTGTCAAATACAGCCTCGTCCATCGTAGGAAACTCGTCCATTGACATAGTACGATTCGGTTTTTTAATCGACCCGAATTCGAACTTAGCCTTGGTTGGCTGCATGGAATAGATATAGATAATGGGATCGGCACTTTCAGCAAGGATGTAGTTTGGTACATCTGCGCCCATAGATCGCTGAGCGGTCGAAGCAATAGGGATCAATGAGAGTATGAAAAGGATAGTCAGGAATCTTGAGATCTGAAGCATTGCGTTTGGATTATATATGGGGAACGAAGAACGGTAAATATGACTGAGAGTTATTAAGGCTTCCCTTTCAAGGGCCTCACCCAAGTCCATAGTAAGAGTAGCACGGAGATCAAGGCTGCTACGCGACTCAGATAATCCCCGTGTTGGGCATAGAAGGTGAGCTCTTCATTGAAGTACAATTCTCCCCTGAGTGCGCCCTCGGTCACCCATTCCAGCGCGGAGGTGATGTCGCCTTTCTGATCGATGAAGCAGGTGATTCCCGTATTGGCCGATCGGGCGATGCCCCTGCGTGTCTCGATGGCCCGCAAGCGTCCATAGGCCAAAAGTTGCTTGTAACCGGGACTATCCTGCCACCAGCTATCGTTGGTACTGATGAATATGGCCTCGCTGCCATTGCGTACGAACTCGGTATTGAAATCCCCGAAGACCGACTCATAACAGATGGTAGGTGAGAGGCTCAAGCTATCGAAACGGAATACCTCCCGTTCTGCCTGTATACCCAGACTCCCTGAGGCGCCACCCAGATCGAGGGCCAGATCATCCAGAAAAGAGAGCACGCTCACAAAGGGGATACTCTCCACCCCTGGTACCAGCTTGCTTTTGCGATAGATGGCCTCCACGCCATCCCGGGTCACCAGCCAAGTGGAGTTATAGCTGTCATAGTAGAGGTCCAAAGGGACGATATAGCGAGCTGTAGGGGTCTCCTTGATCGGATAGGCCTTCCTATCGGCAGCACCCACGACCATGGCGGCTTCTTTGTCGGCCAAGAAATTACGCATGATGCGGGTGCTCAATGTCGCATCTACTTGGTGTTCCCAGAGCCCCCTGAAGTTCACCTGTCCTCCCGCTCGGAATACGGTCGCACCCTCTTGTAGGGCGGTCTCAGGTAGCACATAGAAACGGGTATTCTCCGTGTCTGCAGAATCGCAGAGCTCGAGCATCCGCTCCAATTGTTGGATAGGGTCGGTCTTGAATTTGACCTCATAGGGGTCCAGGTTGGGTTGTACACAGACCACCTCCACCGCCTCTCCCTGTTCCTCGTAGTTGCTGTAGCGGATCAGGCTGATGACCAGGGGCAGGACGATCAGCAGTACCGCTCCTATGGCCATACGCATACTCCGGGCCTTGCGCCCTTGCCAGCGGGCCTTTATCGCGGTGAAAAGGGTAAGATTGACCAGTAGTATCCACAGAGTGCCTCCAGGAATGCCTGTTTGCTCATACCACTGTACATAATGCACGTCCTGTGCAAAGACATTTCCCAGATTGAGCCAGGGCCAATTGATACTCCATTGCATATGGATATACTCGAAGCTCATCCAATACAGCACCAAGGCTGCATAGCCTGCTACTCCACCCACATTCCTACGGGTGAGATGGAAGAGCCAGAATACGATGGCCATGAAGGCTGAATTGAGCACATAGGTCAGACCTGCAGCCGTGATACGAGCGATGGTCTGCTGAATAGGCGGGACATCCGGCTCGCGGATATAGAGAATGAAATAGGTGGTGCCCAGATTC